>JAMOAF010000426.1 GCA_023621895.1 Planctomycetota bacterium | reverse complement strand
CTGGCCGACGACCACCCCGTCCGACGCGCGGCGCGTCGTGCGGGCCAGGTCTTCCCGTGAGACGCGCGCCCAGCGGCCGCGCTCCTGATCGTAGAGGGGCGCCAGCGCCAGGACTTTCTCCCTCCAGTTGGTGCGGACCTCCTTGGCATAGGGGCTCTCGCGGAGGATCTTCGCACCCTCTTCCGCCAGCCGGCGGAGCGTGGCCGGATCGGCTTTGGCCGGCCCGCTGAAACGCGCCTCGATCTTCCAGTCGTCGAACGCCCCGACGGCGTACTTGCGGACGCGGACCATCGCCTCGGGCACGTTTGTGCGGACCCAAGCCTCGGTCTCCGCGACGAGCTGATTCACCCCGGAGAGCGTCTTGGTGTTCACGATCACTTGCGCATACGATGTGTAGGGGTCCTCCGCGCTGACCGGAAGGTAAAAACGCGGTGGCCCTTTGCCGATGAAGGCGCTCGTGGAGGCCACGGCAGGGTGACCCTGCAAGTATTTCTCGATCTTCTCGAGGTTCGTGCTGGTTTCCTGGATCCGCGTCCCCTCCGGCGCCCAGTAGTCGATCATGATTTGCAGGCGGCTGGAGTCGGGGAAGTAAAGCTTGGGCACGAAGCGAAAACCCAGGATCGAGACGACCAACAGTCCAACCATGCTCGCCAGGAAAAGCACGCGATAGCGGATAGCCAGCGACAGCAACTGGCGAAAACGCTGGTAGAACGTCCCCTGGTACGGGGCGGCCACGGCCTGGCCTGGTTTCGGAGACGGCAACAGGGCGATGCACAACAGGGGTGCTGCCGTCTCGCAGAAGACCCAGCTCAAGAGGAGTGAAATGGCCACGACGGTAAACAGGCTTCCCGCGTACTCGCCGGTGTCGTAACTCGACGCGAAGATCGGGTAGAACGCCATACAGGCCACGACCGTGGCCCCCAGCAAAGGCCAGGCCGGCCCGCTGGCCGCTTCGATCGCCGCCTGCTTCCGGTCCATTCCCTGGGAGATGCGGATCATGATGCCATCGGTCACGACGATCGCATTGTCGACCATCATTCCCATCGCGATGATCAGCGCGCCGAGCGAGATCCGGTGGAGGTCGATGCCCGCGATCGCCATGACGATAAAAGTGCCGAGGATCGGAAACACGAGCCCGCTGATGCCGATGATCACGCCGGCGCGCAGGCCCATCGTCACGGCCAGGAGCGCCAACACGATGGCCACCGCTTCCAGGAGGCTGATCATGAATGCCCGGATCGACTCGCTCACCTGGTCCGACTGCCAGGAGATCCGATCGACGCCGATTCCCACGGGCAGATCGGCCACCAGTTCGGCGATCCGCCGGTCGATGGCCTGCCCCACCTGGACCACGTTCTGGCCGGCGCCCGGCGCCAGCGCCAGGGCGATGGCCTGCCGCCCGTTGTGGCGGAGGAGTTGGCCCGGTGGGTCCGCGTAACCGAACGAGACCGCCGCAAAGTCGCGAATGCGGACAATCTCGTCACGCTGGGCGCCGGCGCTGGTGATCGCCAGGTCTCCGATGTCTGCGGGCGACTGGAACTCGCCGGTCGGGGCCACGCGAATCCGCTGCGTCAGGTAATCCACGCGGCCGGCGTCGACCACGAGATTCTGCGACTGGAGGGTTTGCATCATCTGCTCGGCGGTCAGGCCGAGCTCGGTGAGCTGGGAGGTGGAAACGTCGACGTAGATCCGTTTCTCCTGCACGCCCCAGAGGTCGACACGAGCCACGCCCGGCACGACGCTCAGTTCCTTGCGCATGTCCTTGACGCAGCGTTCCAGCTCGGCGAAGCTGTATCCGTCGCTGCTGACCGCCAGGAGAAAACCGAACACGTAGCCGAAGTCGTCGCCGACTTTCGGTTTTCCCGCGCCGGGAGGGAGCGTGGGCTCGACGTCGGCCACCTTCTTGCGGAGCACGTCCCACACCTGGGGCAGCCGGTCGGACCAGTAATTGCTCTTGATGTCGACCTTGATGATCGACAAGCCCGGCCTGGAATTGGAGTAGACATTCTTCAATTCCACCATTTCCTGGAGCTTGGTCTCGATCCGGTCGGTGATCTCCAGTTCCACCTGTTCGGCGCTCGCTCCCGGGTAGGTGGTGGTGATCACGGCGGTCTTCACGGAGAACTCCGGGTCCTCCAACTGGCCGAGTTGGAAATAGCAGAACGTTCCCCCCGCCAGGATCAGCAGGACGCCGAAATAGGCGATGGCTCGTTTCTCGATCGAAAGAGCGGCGAGGTTCATCGTGCTACCGGCTCCCTTCCTCGAGAAGCCTGACTTCCTGGTTGTCGCGGAGCGAGTAGACGCCTGCGGTGACGACCCACTGGCCCGGCTTGAGCCCCTCGGCGATCGCCAGTCCGACGGAAGTCGGCTTGCCGGCGGTCACGGCTTGCCGGGCGACCCGCTTGCTGCCTTCGTCGACAACCCAGACGTAGGCTTGCTTTCCGGCCTCGTCGGTGAAGACGGCGCCGGGCGGCACGACCAGTTCCTGGCCGGCCACGCTTCCCTCCTCGTCGGGCAGTCCGCGGACGATGGCCGCCATGCCCGGCAGAATCGCCGCGCCGCTGGGCTGTTCCAGCTCAACGGTGACCGGATAGGTGCGGGTGGTTTGCGAGGCTTCGCTGCCGATCTTCGTGATCGAGCCGGTGAACTTCTGGTCGGGAATGGCGTCAAAGCGGCACTCGGCCTTCTTGACGCGGGGCACGAGCGAGATCAGGCTTTCGGGCACCTGGATCGTCACCTCGATCTTCGTAATATCCAGCAGGCGAACGACCGGCTGCTTGGCCTGGACCGTCTGGAAGTTCTCCACGTACCTGGCGGCCACGGTGCCGTCGAACGGCGCTTTGAGCACGGTGTAATCCAACTGGTTCTTGGCGTTGCCGAGCGCGGCCTCGAGCGCTTTGATTTCGGCGCGCTTGGCTTCCAGGTCCTCCGCGCGCGCCCCGCTGAGCCCGATCTTGAGGTCTTCCTGCGCCTTCTTGACTTGCGCGGCGGTGACATCTCGCCGCGCAAGGCTCACGTCGAACTCGGCCTGGGTGATCGCCCCCTGCGGCAACAACAGCGTCCTGCGTTCATGTTCCGCGAGAGCCTGCCGGTGGGCAGCCTCCGCTTCGGCCAGCGCCGCCTTGAGCTGCTCGATCTCTTCTGGCCGGGCGCCGCGCTCCATCGCCAGGAGATTCGCCTGGGCCACGCCCAGCGACGCTTGCGCGCTGTCCAGCGCGGCCTGGAAATCCGCCGGATCGATCGTCGCAATCGCCTCTCCCTTCTTCACCGTGCTCCCCACGTCGACTGGCAGGGACACGAGCGGCCCCGACACCCGGAAGGAGAGTTCCACTTCGTCCCTGGCCTTCGCTCTTCCGGGAAATTCACGCCCCTCGATGGCCTTCAATTCTCCCACCTTGATGGCGCGAACGGGCCGTATCGCCTCCGCCTTTGGGGCGGGCTTCGAGCAGCTCGCGACCATCAGGGCCATCACGCAAATACATACTAAGCACGGCGTTGCTCTCATCGTTTTCAGTCCCTATCTCCCACCTTTCGCGCCGGCGCGACCTGCGCGCCTCTCCGGCAGGTGCGTCAATGGCCCTCACTCGTCGAGTCGCGCGCTCAGCGCCGCAACCAGGTATTCGATTCCACGAATCTCGTCGATTGTGCTGAAATCAACCTGCGGCGGCTCGACCGACATTTCAATATAGGGGAGCAGTCTCCGAAACCGCTCGGAGCGGAGGTGCTCCTCGAGCTCTTGCTCCGTGTCCCACCGCACAAGATAAGTCAACACGCACTCGTCTTCGACGTCCTGAAGAATCTGGCACGCTCGGCAGCCGCGCGTGACCTCGGTCGGACCCTTCAGGCGCAGGAGCACATCCACCAACTCATCGCGTTTTTTCGGAGGGGCCACGATGCGAAATGAGGCTTGTATCATCGGGATGTTCGCGAACTTCGATGAGAAATCGGCGATCAGCGTCTCAGGGCACGGTCGTTCTTCTTTT
>JAMOAF010000370.1 GCA_023621895.1 Planctomycetota bacterium | reverse complement strand
CCCAAGCTCCAGCTCTGTGTCTGGTTCCCAAGCTCCAGCTTGGGAACGAGTCGGTAGCAAAAACTGAACCCTGAACCCTTCTCTGGGTCCCAAGCTCCAGCTTGGGAACCTTGCCATCCCGCAGACCATGGTTTTCACCATTCCAGGCGCCGCGTGGCGGCGGCCGCAACCGAGCGTTCCCAAGCCGGAGCTTGAGAACGAGTCGAAACTGAACCCCGAACCCTGAACCCTTCTCCTGGTTCCCAAGCCGGAGCTTGGGAACGAGTCGGAACATTCCGCTTGACCAGCGGGGCAATCGCCGGTAGCGTCGTCTTCCGCGGATTGGCACGTCTCCCGCGGCCGCCGCCACACTGCCACTTTTTGGAGCGCCCCGTGCAATGGGAATCAGCCTGAAAAGACAACTCAAAGAGGGATACAAGTGGGGGCTGCGCAAAGCCTTCCTATTGGGCCAAAGGGTGGGCCTGGACATCCTCCCGCGGCACTTCTATTCGTCCATCCCCGATCTCCACGAGTTGCAGACGACCGCCGGCTGGCGAAAACCGATGAGCATGATCGGCGTCGCCGGCGCCGGTCTCGACGAGCAGTTGGCTTTCGCCAGGGAGATTCGCGCGCCGCTTGAAGACCGGCTACCCGGCGACGTGTGGCCTCGGGCGGTGGATGCCTCCGGCGAGCCCGGCTACGGAGTGGCCGAGGCCGACTGCCTTTATTGTTTCGTGGCGGCCAAACGGCCCGGGCGGATCGTCCAGATTGGCTGCGGGACATCAACGGCTGTCATCCTTCGCGCCGCGGCCGCGGTTGGATACGCGCCCAACCTGGTCTGCATCGAGCCCTATCCGAGCGACTATCTGCGGCGAATCTCAGGTGCTGGCCGGATCGAGCTTGTACCCGAAAAGGCGCAGGCCGTGCCGCTGGAGCGGCTGACTGGTCTGGGCGAAGGCGACCTGCTGTTCGTCGACTCGACCCATACGGTCAAGGTCGGCAGCGAAGTGAACCGCATCATCCTCGAAGTGCTGCCCAGGCTGGACTCCGGAGTGTATGTCCATTTTCACGATATCCATTTCCCGTACGACTACCCCCGGCGGCTTCTGGAGACGATGTTCTTCGCCACCGAGAGCACGCTGCTTCACGCCTTTCTCATCGGCAACCGCCGCTACACGATCCGCCTCTCTCTGAGCATGCTCCACTACGAGCGCCCGGAGGAACTTCGCCGGCTCTGGCCCAACTACCAGCCGCAGAAGAACGACCAGGGGCTTCGGGCGTCGAAGGAGGGGCACTTTCCCTCGGCGATCTACTTGCAGGTTCGCGACGAGGAGTGTTAACACTCTTCTCATGTGGGCGAACTGTCGGGCTCGGCCGGTCTTGGCGGCGTTCCGCTCCCAGCGCCGCCCGGTGATAAGTCTTGGGTCTCTCTCTCGGCGTCCGGCTCATCGGGCGTTGCCCGCAGCGTGCGCGGAATCTCGCTGGAGAAATCCCAGCGCGTGTTTTCATCCGGCTGCGGATCGCCGGCCCGACCGGAGCGGAGATGGACGAGCACCAGGGCGAGCCGCCGCTGCTGGGGCGCTCGGGGACGGACCTCCATGCCCGCAATCGGCTCGGCGGTCCAGCCGATCAGTCGGACATCGCCGGGTCGCAGGCTCGCGGTATTCTCAGCCAGCGGCAACAGCGATCGCAGGTTCAGACTGCCCGGCTGGATGATGGACGCCGTCTCCGGCGTCCGATCGCGCCGATCCGGCCACAACGAATCGCCCTGGGTTTCCTCGTTCGTCCTCCAGCGATCGGCCAATTCGACAGTCTCCTCCGGCCCGACCGACCCGAGCCAGGCCGTTTCAATCTGCCCATCCTGCAACCTCCGCACAACGCCTACCCCGCTGAACGAGTAACCGGTCCGGTTCACAAGGCGCTGCCTGCCCGGCGGAGTGTCGGTCCATTGCCATCCGCCCCCCATATCGAGCATCTGCTCGCAGTGAGTCACGCGGGTCCGGCTCGTCTCAACCAGGAAGTCGCCCATCGCCGCCCCCGACCCGTAGCGGTACGCAACCCGCCTGGGAGACTCCCCCAGCGACAGATTGGTCTCCTCGGGCCGATCCTTGGGCGGAAACGGCAGAATCTGCGCGCCCAGGTCAGCGAAGGCAATCTCGTAGGCCGTCGAGAGCGACGTGTACAAAGCCGTGTACCGGGCAACGTGCGCACGGGGATAATCGGCCTGCATCTCGACCACGGCGATTTCGTTCTGCGAGCGGACAAAACCGATGTCAAGCTGGGCCTGCCGAATGACGACCGCCGCACACACCATGGCAATTGCCGGGGCCGCGGCCCAGGCCCACTCCACCCTGCCAAGAATCCGGAATACAAGCCAGTTGATCGGCACCAGGACGATCAAATAGCCGGCCACGATCCAGACAACGAAGCTCCGCTCGGGCACCTCGATGCCGGTCGCCTGGCTGAGCGACTGCCGGGCGGCGTCGGCCACCGCGCCGAAGTCATTCCATGCCGCGACGTTTTTTCCCGGCACGGGGACCGGCTCGAACGACTCGACGAATCCCGGGTCCGGCCCCGGAGCGACCTCCAGGGTTGGACCTGGACCAGCCAGATCCTCGGCAGCCATCCGATCCGGCCACACATAGTCGACAGCCCGCCGCCCCGCGTCGCGCGAGAAGTAGCGCAGGCCGCAGAGCCGTTCGGTGTCAAACTGGCCATGGGCCGCTCTGCCGACCGCGGCCGATCGGGCGCCGGCCCAATTGACGAAGAACTCGTCCGGCGCACCTTCAAAACGGCGTGCCGGCCGGCGGAGAAGGCAGCCGTTGAAAAAGCCGTCGAAGCCGGGCCAGGCGACCAGTTCCCGGCCGCTGAGCTTAAAGGCCGAAAGGACGATGCGGCCCCGTCCAATCCTCCGTTCGGCAAGCAGGCCGCCGGTCGTCGCCACGTACTCGGCCTCGGGGTGCAGCTTCAACCGGACCGCGGACCACTTTGTCGTCGGCGCCAGGCGCCGGCCCTCGCGCCCCCGGAATGGCAATGTCCAATGCCGGTTGATCTCGGCCAGGTCGGGCTCGGCCAGGTCGCGATTGCCCCCGCTTGTCGCCGGCAGGTAATCGGCAAGAAAGCTGGCGCCAAGCGTGTCGAGCGTCTCCGGGCCGCTGACGATCAGTTGCCCGCCCCAGTGAAGCCAATCGAGCAGGGCCACCCGCTGGTCGAGATTGAGCGCCTCGGGATCGGCGTCGTCCCAGAGCAGGTAAGCGATGCTCGTCCACAGCAGGCCGCAACTCGGCAGGGGCGTCCGCCTGCCGGTGGCGAGCAGCGAGACTCGGTAGTAGGAATCCGTTTGACGCGGATCGATCGTCGCGAGGTTGCGGGGATCGCGAACGGAATCGAGCGATTTCAGATAGTTGTACGATTCCGGAAAACGTGCCAGGGCGACGAAGTGATACTGGAAAAAAGGCATTGCAACGACGGGGCAACGATCGCGAAAGACTCTCCCCGTGCGCCGGCGCGCGTCGATGGCGACCGCTGCATCGGCGCGCTGGCGAAATTCGGGCAGAAACAGGACCGCGTCGAACGTCTTGGCCTGGCCCTTGGGCAGAGCCGCGGGACGCTCGGTGGCCACCTGGAACTCCATGCCCGGCAATGGCACCGGATTCTCGTCCGCCCCGACAGCCGATAGTTCGAGGTTGCCAACGATGTCGAAGTTGTTTGCCTTGGCGGTTACCGTCAACGGAGTCCAATGGCCGGGCTTGGCAAAACAGGCAAACTGGGTTTCGGCCTTCGGCAGCGATCCGAAGGGCTCATGGGGGATTGAAGCGTAGCGATAGACCCAGAGATCGGCCTTCTTCTCCTGCTCGCGGAGCTTCCTTTGCCTTTCCAGCAGTTCCTTCTCGAGCTCTTCCGCCGTCTGCGGCCTCTGGGGCTGGCGCCGGCAGTCACACCCCTTGCAGCCCGAGATGCAGGCCGCCAGCGCCAGCGCGCCCGACAGCAGCCAGAGACGAAGTCGCG
>JAMOAF010000035.1 GCA_023621895.1 Planctomycetota bacterium | reverse complement strand
CGCCTTGTTCCAGATTCTCCGGCCGGTCAATCGTCACTTCGGGCGAACCGAGGTGAAACATGAACACCAGGTCGCAGATGCGGATCTGGTCTTTTTCGTGAAGCTTGCGTCGCCCGTCGACCGCTTCGTTATTCAGGAAGGTGCCGTTTCGGCTCTTGAGGTCCTCGAGAAAATAGTTGTCCCCGGAGCGGATCAGTTGGGCGTGCTCGCGGCTGACTGCCCCCACCTCCAGAACGATGTCGCAGTTGGGGTGCCGTCCCAGCACCATTTTGTCTCGTTCGAGGCTATAGATTTTCCCAGGGTTCGGCCCTTGAACAACTCGTAAGACAGCCATGCTACTGATTGGCCCCCGATTTGTGATTGAAGGACAGCCGCAGAGCCCGGGCCACCATACCGAGGGGTATTCGAGTGGCCCACATTATGAGGATAAATGAAAGCGAGATTGGAATGAATGAACGGATCAGATTCTAAGGCGTGGCCGCGCGGGGAGTCAACCGCCCACGGGAAAGGCCTTGACGAACAGGCCGGCGCCGCCTATACATCATGGTAGGGTTGTTTGCAGGCCACCGCTAGTGTTGTGGCTTGCCAACGTTGGGGAATGGTGTAATCGGTAGCACGACTGACTCTGGATCAGTTAGTTGGGGTTCAAGTCCCTGTTCCCCAGTGAACGAAAAGCCTTGCGTAGCAATGAGTTACGCAAGGCTTTCTTTTGGACGCGGGGCGTCATCGGAAGCGGGAAGTCTCGTCCGATTCCCACAGGTCCGGATTCTCCCCCAAGATTCGCTTGACCGGGTCGCTTGCCTCGCCGAGGGTAGCCAAAGTCGCTTCGTCGAGATGCAGGTCCGCGGCCGCGGCGTTGCGCTGCGCTTGTTCGGGGCCGCGGATTCCCACGACCACGCTGGAGACACCCCGCTGGGCCAGCAGCCAGGCGATTGCCACGTCGGCAGCGCTGCGGCCAAGCCCGGCGGCGATTTCGCAGAGCCGATCGATGGCCGCGAACGTCTCGGCCTCGCAGCCCGGCTGGCCGTGGCGCGTCAGTGGGCGGCGCGAAGAAAAATGGCGGGATCGGGCGCGGCCGGGCGGCACCTCGTCGGCCGTGCGGAACTTGCCCGTCAGCAGCCCGTGCTGGAGCGGGCTGTAACAGAGCACGCCGATCTCCTCCTCGATGCACCGCGGGAGGATGGCAAACTCGATCGAGCGGAGCAGAAGACTGTAGGGGAGCTGGTTGGAGACGGGCCGGCCGAGCACCAACAGGTCGTCAAGGTCGCCAACGCCGAAATTGCTCACCGCCAGATATCCGATCTTGCCCTGGTCGCGAAGCCGCTCCATCGCCCGCCAGGTCTCCTCGCGAGGCGTCTGGCGGTTGGGCCAGTGGATCTGGTAGAGGTCGATCCGGTCGGCGCCAAGATTCTCCAGGCTGCGGTGGCAGGCGGCCGTGACCTGCTCGGCCGTGGAGTGGCCGAGATTGAATTTCGAGGCCACGACCGCCCGATCGCGGACGCCGGCCAGCGCCTTGCCGAGCATCTGTTCGGAGATGCCGTTGCCGTACGCCTCGGCGGTGTCGAAGAAGTTGATTCCCGCATCGAGGGCGGCGTGGATTCCCGCAATTCCGGCCGCTTCGTCCTGGGGGCCCCAGGTCATGTCGCCCGCCAGGGCCCAGCAGCCCATGGCGATCCGCGAGACTTCAAGATCGGTGCGAGGAAGTGTCGTGTATTGCATGGAAGAACACTCACGGGGGGAGAGTTTCCGTCTTCTATCCGAGTCATTCCAAGGCTCGAACCAGGGTCTCGAACGGGCACACCCCTGAATCGCTCGAAGCACGAGGCGAGCAGACGGGGGTGAACGGTCTGGGGCGGGGCAAACCCGCGCTGCTAACAGGGTCACCGGCGCGCCTATGATATGATGCCCTCAAGGGATTTTGGAAACAAGCCGCGGCCCATTGGAGGGGGCGGCCAGCGTGCCGCTGCGCCCGAGGGAGCACTGCCGCATTGCCGGCAGAACTTCTCCAACTCTTGCCCTCGGCTGCCCGCCCGGCAATGATGGAGCATTTGCCATCGTCTTGCGCGGGCCATGGAGACAGACTCTTGAATCATCCGAACGACGAAAACAGCACCTCGCTCCAGGATGTCCGACAGCTCGGCCTGTTCGCCGCGATCGCCAGCCTGGGCTACATCTTCTGGGTCGTGGGCGTGATGGAGATGGTCGAGCGGCTGGCCTACTACGGCGTTAAGGCCGTGGCGGCGCTGTATGCCACCGATCCGGTTTCGAGCGGCGGGTTGGGAGTGACGGCCGGCGAGTTCGGCGTCCTGCTGATGCTCTGGGCGCTGATCCAGTCGATTCTGCCCGTGTTCACCGGCGGCCTCTCGGACCGGTTCGGCTACAAGCTGACGATCTTCTGCTCGACCGTGATCAAGATTCTCGGCTACGCCACGATGGCCGTATTTCACTCGTACTGGGGCTTCTATGCCGGGGCCGTGATCCTCGCGGCGGGCACGGCCGTGTTCAAGCCCGGCATCCAGGGGACGCTCGTCAAGTCGACCAGCCGGGCCAACAGTTCGATGGCCTGGGGCATCTTCTACCAGACCGTCAACATCGGCGGGTTCCTGGGCCCGATCGTCGCCGCGCGAATGCGGTCGGAATTCTCGCGCATTTCGCCGGCGCACGGCTGGACGATGGTCTTCGTCGCCTGCGCGTTGATCATAAGCTGCAACTTCCTGCTCCTGCTGAGCTACAGGGAAGTGGGCAAAGAGGAACGGCTCGAGCGGGCCCGGCTCCGCCGCGAGGGCAATCTCAAGCAGGAAAGCCTCTGGATCGAGTCGCTCCGCGAGTTGGCCAAGCCCCACGTATTTACCTACCTGGCGATCTTTTCCGGTTTCTGGTTCATGTTCAACGCCCTGTTCGACGTCCTCCCCTTGCACATCCGCGACTGGGTCGACCGCAGCGACATCATGAACGCGCTGTTCAGCGACGGCCAGACGAGCAATCCCTTCTTCAAGTTCTTCCTGGGGATGAACCGCGACGGAACCGATATCAACCCGGAGGGAATGCTCAACTTGAATGCCGGCCTGATCATGATCACCTGTTTCTTCTTCGCCTACGTAAGCGGCCTGATGCGGGCGACCACGAGCATGGTCGTGGGCACGGCGCTGGCCACGCTGGCCCTGTTCGCCACGGGGCACGCGACGGCCGGCTGGGTGATGGTGGCGGTGATTTTGACGTTCAGCGTCGGCGAGATGCTCTCGAGCCCGAAGTTCAGCGAGTTCATCGGCAACTTCGCCCCGCACGACAAGAAAGCCATGTACCTGGGCTTTTCCCAGATTCCCCTGGCCGTGGGCTGGACCCTGGAAGGTTTTCTCGGGCCCTGGCTGTACGGGGTGTTCGCATCGAAGGACCGGTTCGCACGCGAACTGCTCCGCCAGTGTCTCGAGTCGGGCGGCGCGGGGCTGCCGTCGGGCGAGACACTCGCCGCGCTGGCCGAGCGTTCGACGCTCTCGGCGGACCAGATCCAAGACCTCGCCTCGGCGGGCGCCGCGCCGCTTGTCGAAAAAATACCGCAAGGCGAGGCGTTCGACTGGCTGGTGGCGCTCACCGGTGATTCGCCAAAGGCTCTCACGGAGACGCTCTACCAGACGCACAACGTTCCCATGGTCTGGTACATCATGGGCGCCGTGGGAATCGTGTCGGCCGTCGGAATCTTGATTTACGGACGGTGGATTTTGGGTATGGCTAGGCGCGGGGAGAAGCTGGAGTGAGGGTTCGGGTGAAGGGTTCGGGTGAAGGGTTCGGGTGAAGGGTTCGGGTGAAGGGTTCAGGGTTCAGTCTTTCATGCCAGGCTCCACGTCGTTCCCAAGCTGGAGCTTGGAAACCAGGATCACGTTGGGAACCAGAGTAATAGTCAAACCGTAACATGATGGCTGATGGCTTTTTCCTTCGGAGCAGCGAGAATGAAACTGATGATGATTCTGTGCCTGGCGGCCGTGGTTTTGCA
>JAMOAF010000070.1 GCA_023621895.1 Planctomycetota bacterium | reverse complement strand
CCGTCGAACATACTCATCGACAGCAAAGGCCAGGCAAAACTCATCGATTTCGGCCTCGCACGCCTGACCGAGCCGAGCCCCCCGGAAGGCGACTTAACGGCCAGCGGCGTCACGCTGGGAACATTCGACTACATTTCGCCGGAGCAGGCGAGGGATCCGCGGAACGCCGATGCGCGCAGCGACATTTACTCGCTCGGCTGCACGTTCTTTTACATGCTGGTCGGTCGACCGCCGTTCCCCGAAGGAACCGTGCTGCAAAAACTGCTCCAGCACCAGGGGGACGATCCGCCGGACGTCTGCCAATTCCGGCCGGACCTGCCGGACGAGGCGTCCCAGGTTCTCAACCGCATGATGGCCAAGGATCCGAGACGGCGCTATTCCGATTCCGGACATCTGCTCGAGGGGCTCCTCGGGTTGGCCGACCTGATCGGTCTGCACCCGACCGGCCCCGCCCACACGATTTGGCTGCCGCCAAAAGAATCCCACATCTCCATACTCCACCGGCAATTGCCGTGGTTGGCTCCAGCGACGGTTTTTACCTGCCTTGTGGTGCTGCTCCATTTTCTCTGGTCCAGCCAAGATGAAGCGGCCGATCTGGCGATGCAGGCGATCCCGCCCGCGGTGGCGCAAGCCGCTCCCGCGCGTATCCCAGAACCGTCGGTCACCCCGGCGGGAGACAATTCGGCCGGCACTGGCCCCGCGAAGACCGAAGGCGCGACGAGCGGCACGTCCGCCGCCGCAGCACCATCGCCAATCCCGGGCGGTGAGCCGGCCAACGCCCCCCCAAAAAACGAGGTTGCCGGCCCCGCCACGGAACCGTCGCCGGCCGCTGTTTCGACCGATTCGGGAACCTCAAAATCCGCGCTTCCCGGATTAATCAAAGAGGAATTTCCCCCCTCTTCCCTCGGTCCTGAACCGCTGACGGCGCGACTCGCTTCGCCCACGGAATTTGCCGGCGCGATCACGGCGGCCGGGCCAACTTCGGGCGAGGGAGCATTGAATGCTGCAACGAAACCACCAGTGGCGGACTCCGCCCCCGAAAGTCCTTTGGCAGTCCCCGTCGCAGCGGCCAATGCCATCATCGTGGCCCCGAATTCGCAGGACCCCTCCCATTTCGGCTCGCTCGCAGCCGCCCTGGCGGCAGAACCCAGCGCAACGGTGATCGAGTTGCGATACAACGGCCGCCAAATCGAAAAGCCCGTGACGCTACCCGGCAGGCAGATCGCCGTTCGTTCGGGCACCGGCTACCAACCGGTTGTCGTTTTCCATCCAACGGCGGCCGATCCGGTCCTCTGCCCGAGAGAGATGATTCGTGTTGAAAGCGGAACCGTCTCGTTTGAGGGGATCGCGCTGGAACTGGACGTGCCCAGGAACATGCCGTCGGAGGCCTGGTCGCTGGTGCGGCTCTCGTCCAGCAGCAGCTTGCGGCTGCGAGACTGTTCGCTCACGATTCGAAACTCAACCGACGACCTGAAGACCTACCACCAGAACGTGGCTTTTTTCCGCATGGTCGCAGCGACGGCTCCATCGGTCGGCCTGGCTGCGCCGCCGAAGCTGGTTGCCCCCGCCAAGCTTGACCTGGCGAACTGCATTGTTCGAGGCGAGGCGTCCCTGGTCCGTTTCGGGGGCGAGATGCCGCTCGCGTTCACCTGGGACAACGGATTGCTCGCCACGACCGAGCCCGTGCTGCTGGCTACCGGCAGCGACCGAGCGCCCGCGGCCGATGCGGCGTTCCAGGTAGGATGGACTCATGTGACGATCGCAACGGGGCAAGACCTGATTCGTTTGGCCGTCGACGAGTTCCGGCCCCACGTGGCGCCGATCGCAGTGTCCGAGTCGGCCTGTGTCGTTTCTTGCCCGGCCAAACCACTGGTTCATATTTGCGGATCCCTCGATCCGCTGCCGCTGCTGGCAAAGATCCGCTGGCAAGGACGGGATAGCCTCGTCGAGGCCGCGCCGGCAAGGGTGGTCATCGATCCGACCGGCATCAGTTCAGAAGACGAGCTGATTCAACTGGAAGCGCTGGCTGCCCAGGAAACGGAATCGGTCGGTCTGCCGCCTACCGAGGGTCGAATTCCCTGGCTCCAATCGCCGATTCCGCCTCGCGCCGTTCATGCAGCACAACCATCCGAATTCGAACTTTCGGCAACAGATCCCGCCGTGCAAGGGGCCAATCGCGACCCAGCAGCCCTTCCCGGTTTCGTGGCCGCCCGACTGCCGTCCTTGCCCGTGGCGCCCGAGCCTGCCGCCCGCGGCGGTAGCGGCGGCAGCGGCGAGCGAGCAACGGAGCCGGCGTCTGGGCAGACGACTCCCATCCGCCGATAATCTCCCGGGCTACTGGTCGGCCTTCTTCGTTCTTGCCGTCTGTTTTCTGGTTGTTTTCTTGGGCGATTTTTTGACCGTTGTCTTCTCCGCGGTCTTTTTCCGCATCTTGCGCGGCGAGGGACCTTTTGCTGCTCGCTCGGCAAGCAGGTCGAGCGCTCGCTCAAAGCTGAGTTCCTGCGGCGAGACTCCGCGGGGCAGGCTCGCGTTGGTCGTGCCATCGGTCACGTAGGGGCCATAGCGTCCCTCGAGGAGTTCGACAGGCGCGCCGGTCACCGGCGAAGCGTCAAACACCCGAATCGGCTCTTTCTTGCCCCCCGCCGCGCGCCGCCGCTTGGGCTGCGCGAGCAACTCGAGAGCCTGGTCGAGCGTCACGTCCAGCGGTGAGAGCCCCTCCGGCAGCGAGCGCGTCTCCTCGCCCCACTTCACATAGGGCCCGAAGCGGCCCGAAGATGCGAAAACCGGTTCGCCGCCCGACGGATGAGGCCCCAGGTTTCGGGGCAGGCTGAGCAATTTGAGCGCTGTCGCCAGGTCAACCTCCTGCGGCTGCATCCCCTTCAGCAAGGAGACGTTCTGGGGCTTCTCTTTGTCTTCCGTGGTTCCTCGTTGGATATACGGGCCGAAGCGGCCGACTTTCACGTAGACCGGCTTGCCGGTCTCGGGGCACACGCCAAGCGGCTCCTCGCCCTGGCCGGCCTTGTCGAGCATCTGCAAAGCGACATCCAGCGTCAGTTCGTCGGGCGCCATCTTGTCCGGCAGGCTCGCCCGGCGACCGCCGTCGCCCTGCTCAATGAACGGACCGTACCGCCCGACGCGAACGACGACCTCCGGCCCGTCTTCCGGCTTTCCGATCGGGATTCGGCTCACGTTGCGGGCGTCAATCTGGTCGGCCTTGCTTTCCAGTTGCCGCTTGAGCCCGGGGTGCTTGCCGCCGAAGTAGAACGAAGTGAGATAGTCGAGGTGGCCCATTTCCCCCCGGCTGATCGCGTCCAATTCGTCCTCCATTTGGGCCGTGAACGTATAGTCGACCAGGTCGGGCAGATGGTCCTCCAGAAGCTGGCACACGGCGAAGGCGACCCAGGTGGGCACAAGCGATCCGTTTCGCTTGAAAACGTAGTTGCGGTGCAGGATCGTCTCGATAATTGACGCGTACGTGCTCGGCCGCCCGATCCCTTTCTCCTCCAAGGTCCGGGTGAGCGTCGCTTCGCTGAAGCGGGCCGGCGACTTCGTGGCGTGCATTTTCGGCTCGACCTTGCGGCACGCCAGCGGTTCGCCCTTGGTCACGGAGGGCAGGATCGTCTCCCGGTCGGCCAGTTCCGCATCGGGATCGTCGGAGCCCTCGACATACGCCCGAAGATAGCCCGGAAACTCGATCGTCTTCCCGCTGACCTGAAACTTCACGCCTTCGCAGTCCACCGTGATCGTCATCCGGTGGCCCCGCGCGTCGGCCATTTGGCTGGCGATCGTTCGTTTCCAAATCAGGTCGTAGAGACGGAATTCGTCGTGCGTCAGCGAGGAACGGAGCTTTTCTGGCAGATCGAAAGGGTGGCCGGCCGGCCGGATGGCTTCATGCGCTTCCTGGGCATTCTTGACCTTCGTGCGATACAGCCGCGGCTGATCCGGCAAGTATTCAGGTCCGTAATGCGACCTGACGATCGCGCGGGCC
>JAMOAF010000972.1 GCA_023621895.1 Planctomycetota bacterium | reverse complement strand
CTCGCCGCGTCGAGCCGCGTCGCCTGGGCGCCCAACCGCATCGTGCCCCCCTTGTCGGTAATCGCTTTCTGCTCGTTGAGCAGGCAGATCACGGGGTGGGGGGCGTCCTTGTTGAACTCGGTCGAGTTGGCGCCGTCGAGGCCGAGAACGTTCCGTGCGAACTCAACCACCGCGCACTGCATTCCCAGGCAAATTCCAAGGAAGGGGACGCCGCGTTGCCGGGCGAATCGGATTGCGTCGACTTTGCCCTCGATCCCCCGCTCGCCGAAGCCGCCCGGCACGAGAATCCCGTCGACTCCGGCGAGCAGCCGATCGGCCCCTTCGCGTTGGACGGCCTGGCTGTGGATTCGCTGCACGCGGACCTGAGCCTTGTTCGAGACGCCCGCATGGTCGAGCGCTTCATAGATCGATTTGTAGGCGTCGCGGTGCTCGGTGTATTTGCCCACGACCGCGATGCTGATCTCGTGCTCCGGGTTGCGCAGACGGTGGACGAGGTCGCGCCAAGCGCTGAGGTCGGGCTCGCCGGTCTTCAGGCCGAGCCGCTTGACGATCAGCGCGTCGAGCCCATGGTCGACAAGGCTCAGAGGCACCTCGTAGATCGAGAAATCCTTGTCCTTCTCTTCGATCACCGCTTCAACCGGCACGTTGCAGAACAGGGCGATCTTGGCGCACTCATCCTTGCTGAGGGAGCGTTCCGTTCGGCAGATGAGGATGTCGGGCTGGATGCCGATCTGGCGAAGCTGGCCCACCGAGTGCTGGGTGGGCTTGGTTTTCAGCTCGTCGGCCGCCTTGAGATAAGGGATCAACGTCAGGTGAATATAGAGGCAGTTCTCCGCGCCCACGTCGCGGGAGAACTGGCGAATTGCCTCCAGAAACGGCTGGCTCTCGATGTCGCCGACCGTGCCGCCGATCTCGGTGATCACCACGTCGACGTCCGCGCCGGCCAGCTTGCTGATGCAGGCTTTGATCTCGTCGGTGATGTGGGGGATGACCTGGACCGTCTGGCCCAGATAGACGCCCTTCCGCTCCTTGTTGATTACCGACTGATAAATCTGGCCGGTCGTGTAGTTGCTGTCGCGGCTCAAGGGGCTGCTCGTGAACCGCTCGTAGTGTCCCAGGTCGAGGTCCGTCTCGCTGCCGTCGTCGAGCACGTAGACCTCGCCATGCTGGTAGGGGCTCATCGTGCCCGGGTCGACGTTGATGTAGGGATCGAGCTTTTGCATCCGCACGGCGAGGCCGCGACGTTCCAGGAGCATCCCGATCGAAGCGCTGGTCAGTCCTTTTCCGAGAGAGCTGACCACCCCGCCGGTGACGAAAATGTGCTTGGTCATGGAAACGACTTCCTGGATACATAACCGCAAGCGCGACCGAATTCGGTATTCTAAATCGACCTGCGTGCTTCGTGGAAGAAGCGGCTGTTATTCAGATAGCCGCGCGGGCTTGCCCCGCGTTTCGTTACGTACCGATTGTGCCGCAGCGCAGGCGCGCCGCGGGGCAAGTCCACGCGGCTATCACGCTCTCATGAATTTCTCCCGGAATCACGCAAGCTCATTTAGACGCCGTCGGGCAGAACGGCAAGCGTCGCCGCCCACGACAGACCGACGCCGAAACCGACAAGCATTACCCGTGCATTGCGATTCAGCCGGCCGCTAGTCTGGGCGTCGACCAGTGCGATCGGAATCGTGCTCGAGACGGTGTTGCCCCGATCGAGCATGTCGATCATGAACCGGTCGGCGTCCAAGTCGCATTGCTTCCTGAGGCGTTCGAGCATGAACTTGTTGGCCTGGTGGAACACGTACAGGTCGACGTCGTCGCGCTTCAGGCCCGCCTTGTCGAGCAGCTCCTGCACCAGCGGGGGCACGCGGTCGACGCTGAATGAGAACACGCCCGGCCCGTGCATGTAGAGCTGGTTCTTCGACCGGACCCCGCCCTTGCTGTCGATCTGTTCGATTGCCGTTTCGGCAGTCGCCGGCATCCGTAAACCGCCGGCGGGTACCATCAGCAGGTCGCCTCCCGAACCGTCCGTTCCAAACACGAATGGTCCGATCCATGGCCCGCCGCCGCTTGGATGATCGACGGATCGCACGAGCGTGGCGGCGGCTCCGTCGCCGAACAGCGGCCGGCTCACGCGGTCCTTGGGATTGATGAATTTGCTGTAGGTGCTGCCGGTCAGCAGGATCACGTTGCGGGCTTCGCCCGTCTCGATCAGTCCGCGAGCCAGCGAGAGCCCGTAGATGAAACCCGAACAGCCGAGGTTGAAATCGAAGGCGCCGCAGGAGTTGGGCAGACCCAGCCGGTGCTGCATCAAGCAGGCCGTGGTGGGCAGGAAGTGGTCCGGCTCCTGGGTGCAGAAGATGAGGAAATCGGCCTGGTCTCGCAGGCCGTCGATGCGGCGGAAGAGCTTTTCGGCCGCCAGCACGGCCAGATCGCCCGACGTCTCGCCTTCGGCAGCGATCCGCCGCGTCCGCACTCCCAGCTTCTGTTCGATCGCCTCGGCCGTCCAGCCGCTGTAGATGTCGGCGAGTTCGTCGTTGGCAAGCACCTGGTCGGGTAGATGGAATTCGATCGCCGCAATCTGAGCGTATGGCACTTCGCAGGCTCCGTCGTGTCGCTGGCCTCTCCCGCAGCTTCCGCACGGTCGCCGGTCGCCACGGACCGGCCGCCGGCAGGCAGGTCAAACCGGTAAGGATACTGCAACGGGCGGGTTTCGGGCAATCCCCGTTGGGAAAGACAGGCACGACGCCTCCAACTCTCCGTCCGCACGCGGCCGCAAAGGAGCCAGCCCCCGGGGCCTAGGCTTCGACCAATTCGAGCCGCAATCCGAGTGCCTCCGCGACGGCCTGTAGGCTGGAGAGCTTGGTGTCGCGCCCGTATTCGAGGTCACGAACCGTGCTCGGATTGCGAATGCCGGCCCGTTTTGCCACGGCATACCAGGTGAGCCCTTGGTCCAGCCGGGCGGCGCGAATCCGCGCCGCGATGCCCTCCGTGGCCGGCCGCAGACGCGGCGGATCGCGCGGCGGAAACTCTTCCCGCACTTTTTCGCGGATTTGACTCAGTCGTTTGACGTCCGCAGGACTTCTGCGCCCGCTTGAGGTGACGCGCCCCGTGATTCTCTTCTTAGCCATGGACTCATTGTATCATCGCCCCGGGCTCTGCCCCATACGTTCCGCCAATTCTTCATTCTTCCTTCGTGCTATTCGTGTGATTCGTGGTTATCCTCTACCCTGCCCGGCAGCAACGCCGCATACTCCTCAGCCAACCGGACTGTTCGCTCCTCGCGTGCCGAGGTCACGGCCGCGAAGCTTGCCAGCGTCGCATTCACGAGCTGCTCCAGGGGAATCAACGGCTCACCGCCCGTGGCGATCCGGTCGACAAACTGGCTGAACTCGGCCTGGTGCCCCTTATCGAGCCGGGTTTTCAGGCGGCGAAACCCCGGAAAGCCCCAGCCCTCTAACCGCCGGAAATTATCGAGCCGCAGGATTCGGCCCTCCGAATAGACTTCCATCGCCTCCTTGGGATAGCCCTTGTGCCCGTTGCCAAAATAGTTGACCGTGCCGACCGAGCCGTCCTCAAATGCCAGTACGATGCTCATCTTGTCCTCTTTGACGGCCACTCCTTTGCCCATCTGGGCCGCCGCGACCGTGGCGATCGGGCTGCCGGCCACGTAGGCCAAGAGATCGAGGAAATGGCACGCCTCGCCGACGATCCGCCCGCCGCCGGCTTCGGGGTCGTGGACCCACGCGCCCGGCGGAATGATCCCCGCGTTGCAGGCAAAATGCATCGCCAGCGGCTCGCTTCGGCTGGCCAGAAGCTGCCTGATCCTTTCAACGTGCGGGCTGAAACGGCGGTTGAAGCCAACCATCACCTGCAACTCGGGATGGGCCTCGGCTGCCCGGATAACCCGCGCGACTTCTTCGACGTTCATCGCCAAGGGCTTTTCGACGAATGCGTGCTTGCCCGATTCGAGCGCTTTGCACACCAGCGCGGCATGGC
>JAMOAF010000685.1 GCA_023621895.1 Planctomycetota bacterium | reverse complement strand
CCGAGGCCCTGCGCAGCGTGCGCTGCGCGTCTTTCGGCCGGTCCTCAACGCGGATCGGCGGGCGAACGCGATCGGCGGGCGGTTGGTACGTAGGATCGTAGACCAGGGCCGGCAGGTCTTCGGCGGGCAACAGATGCCGCCACAGGAACGCCTGCATCCTGTCTTCGGCCGGCACGGCCTCGTGGACGATTTCCCGGTCGCCGACCTTCGCGCTGCCCAGTACGGTCAGGTTGACCGGTCCTTTCATCTCCGCAAGGGTGGTCTTCACCGCCAGTGTCGCCACCTCCTTGTCGGCGGGCACCGTGGCGCCGGACGATTCGAGCCCCTCCGGCAGGTCCTTGAAGCTGAGCGTGATCGGCCCGGTGAATCCGTCCTTGCGGATGGCGTAGACGGTCACCGCGGCCGAGCTCTTGCCGCGGATGACAATCCGGGAAGGGGTCAGACGCAAGGCGAAATCGGGTTGCGGCTGGCTGATGCGGAGCCGGTAGGCGTACTCCTTTCCACCGCGCCGCTGCGTGTCGCCGAGGTGGACGAAGTACTTGCCGTCGGCGGGGAGCTTGACCATCAGGTAGGAATCGGCGTGGTCGGTGTTCATCCCCGACGCGGCGTCGAAATGATCGTCGTTCAGCGCGATCACCTTGCCGTCGGCGCCGGTGACCTTGACGAAGGAGTCGAACGGGGAGTTGAGCCGGCGGGCGTGCACTTCCACGGCGATTGTCTCGCCGGCGCGGCCTTCCACCTCGAAGACGTCCCAATCGCCCGGCCGATCCGCTCGGCCATTGACGATAATTGGAAGGCTCACCTTCTGCGGTTTGGACGGCTCGTCATTGGGCTCGTTGTCCAGACACTCAGGCAACGTGTCCACGGCGAAGGGAACGTAGTTGGAGAGGAGACTTCCGGTGGCGGCTATCATGTGGACGCCCGGCTTGGCGTCTTGGGGGGGCGGCGCCAGGGTCGCCTTTTCCAGGTTCCAGCCATTGATCTCGATCTTAGCCGGTTCGCCCGCGCGGCAGCCCAAGGGGAAGATGCTGGTCACGAACGGCAACTCGCCGATCGTGATCCGATACACAAAACTTTCGCGGCCGCGGTACAGCGCTTCGTTGATTGTGAGCAGATATTCGCCGTCCTCGGGGACCTCGAAGTAGATCACCGGGTCGGGGTTGAAACGGAAATCATCGTTATACGCCAGTTCCTTTCCGCTGGCGTCGCAGAGCCTCAAAACGGCTTGAAACCAGCCGGGAACGCCGTCGGCTACGTAGGGGACCAGGTCGCGCGCCTTGGCGGAGATTGCCAGGCGTTGGCCCTTGGTTGCCTCAAAACGATACCGGTTCACCTCGCCCGCGGCAATCTGGCCGTTCATCGTGCACGGCAGCGTGATGCTCATTTCTTCTTCTTCCGGCGGCCTCTTGCGCTGGGCCAGGTGTTCCTTGCCGAGGACCGGCAGCGGACAGGTCTTCATCGGTTTGCGGGCGACTTCGGGCACCTGACCGAGGTAGAAGGGGAGCGGATTGGAGACGCCCCGCTTGGTGATCACCCGGATCTCGCGCCGGCCCGGTTTTGCGTCGGGCGCCACGGTGACCTCGGCGAAGACCAGTTCGGTCTGGGAGCGAACGGCCGGGGTGCGTTCGTCTTCGGCGAATCTCATTTCAATCCGCCTGATCAGGGTCTGCTTTGCCACCTCTTTCTCGGTTGCTGGGGGTTTGGCCTTGGCCTCCGTGTCGCCCGGCTTCGGGTCTTTTGGTTTCGGAAGATTCGCATTGCAGTTGCTGCACACGGTGGCATCGAGCGGATTGAGGCGGCCACATGCCGGGCAGACGATCCCTTGGACCTCGACGGCTCCAGCATCCGGGCCGATGGGCGCGGGAAACTCGAAAAAGGCCATCTTGTTGGCCATCACGTCGTCCACCGCCGTTTGCGCTTTCTTCAATTCGTTTAGCTGCTGCCGGAGCAAGCCGAGCTCCTGGTTGTCCATCACCCGGTAGTAATCGACGATCCGAACGGAGACCCCTTCCCCGCTGACAACCACCTCAGAAACCTGGGCAAGTCCCTGTCCGCCGAGCCTGATCGGGAAGGTCGTACCCTGCTGGCCGCCGGCGGGATAGACGAAGCCGATGTACTGGGATTGCGCTCGGGCCGACGAAGCCGCGGCGACGAGAATAGCCAGCGCCAAGATCGGAAGCCTTTGGAAACTACTCATTGAGTTCCTCCATTGTTGCCGTTTCGGCATCGGCAAGAAAATAATGCCAGTGCCGCGCTCAGGTGCGCGGGGACACAGCCTGGCGGCCGCCCGCGCGCCCACGATCGCCGAATACCACCGAGACCTACATGATTTCCTCGAGCATCCCGGCCGACCGCATGCCTTCATTCTCGGTGTCCAGCACGTAAGCATCCAATCCCCAGGGATGGGGCAGCTTGGCGCTGGCGTCGATGCCGGCCAACAGGTACATGCTGCCCAGCAGGTCCGCCGGATAGACGGGCCTTTCCTTGACTTGTTCACCTTTTTCATCGGACGAGCCGACGACGCGTCCGCCCTTGAATCCGCCCCCCGCGACGAGCACGGTGAAAACCGCCCCATGGTGATGCCGCCCGCCGTTCCAAGGCGGCTCCCAGGAGATCTTGGGCGTTCTGCCCATCTCGCCGGTGCACCAAACCAAGGTGCTATTGAGCAAGCCGCGATCACTCAGGTCCGCAAGCAGCGTTGCCACCCCCTGGTCCAACATGGGGCATTGCCGCCGCATCGTGGCGAAGTGGTTCGCGTGCGTGTCCCAGCCGCCGGGAAAGCTGATGGTGATGTAGGGGACGCCGGCCTCGACCATCCGCCGCGCGGCCAGGCACTCCTGCCCGAACGTGTTCCGGCCGTAGCGGTCCCTGATCGCCGCGGATTCATTTTGGAGATTAAAGACCTCCTTGCCTTGGCCCAAGATCAGTCCGTAGGCTTTCTGCTTGGCCGCTTCGACGTCGGCCATCTCCGGGGCATCGGCAAGACCGAACCCCAAGAGGTTCATTTTGTCGAGCAATTCGCGGCGGGCCTTTTGCCGCCGATCGTCGATCCCCCGGTTGACGATTCCCTGCACTTCGAAGCGGTCTGCGTTGGGATCGCCGCCGGTGGCGAAAGGTTTGTACGCGGGGCCGAGGAACCCTTCCTCGGAGAACCGCCCCGCGGCCTGGAGCATGACGATGTAAGGGGGCAGCAGCCCCTTGTACTGGTCTCTCTTGAAGAAGGTGAAGATCGCGCCCACGCTGGGGTATGCGAGCCGCCCGCCGGGCTTGTGCCCGGTCTGCATCAAGTAGGCCGCCGTCTCGTGGCCGTTGTTGCCATGCGTCATACTGCGGATCAGAGAAAACTTGTCGGCCTGCTTGGCCAATTGCGGGAACAGCGAACTGAGCTGAATTCCCTCGACGTTGGTGGGAATGAACTTGTCAAACTCACCCAGGTAGTCGTAGCCCGTGCCGGGCTTCGGGTCCCAGGTGTCGTTTTGCGACATGCCTCCCCACAGGAATATCTGGATGACTGACTTGGTCTGGCCTTTCTTGGCCTTGGCCTTGGCGGCTTCGTCGCGGGCAGCCTTTTCTTCCGCGGCTTTCTGCGCCGGCGTCTTCTCGGCTTCGGCGGCCGAGGCGCGGCAGCTCAAGCCGGCGGCCGCGATCGCGCCGGCCGCTCCCAACGCGCCGCGCCGCATCGCCTCGCGCCGGGACAAATGCCCTCGGTTGTCCGGATTGTGGCTTGCACTCATCGTATCACTCCTTCTCTTACTCCCATTTGACCGTGATGCCAGGAAATTGACCGTTCCATGTCACGCTCCACCGTATCAGTAAACAATCAATGCCGCAGGAGAAACTCGGGGCTGTTGATGAGCGCCCAGGAGAGGTCGATCCAGACGTCGCGCCCCTTGACCACTCCGGCCTTGACGTACTCCTCCGCTGCCATTACGTCAGCATCCGTGGGCAATCGCGAAAGGATCGTCAAGTAGAGCCTCTCGGCGATTTCCTTCGGTTGGCCGCCCGCGGA
>JAMOAF010000511.1 GCA_023621895.1 Planctomycetota bacterium | reverse complement strand
GGCGGGCGGGGCGGGCGAGGCGGGCGTGGAGCAGGCCCGACAGTCGACGGCCGCGGACTACACGCGTCTTGGCGGGCGTCTGGCGCGGCTGCCCTACACGGGCTGGGAGACCGAGTGGGTGGCCGGCGTCGTCGGCGAGCAGGGTTTTGCCGTGGATCGTCTCACGCAAAGCGAGGCAACCGAGAGCCGGGTTCGAGCCGCAATGCCCAGCCACTGGATCATCCACATGGCGTGCCACGGGCTGGCGGATCAGGCCTACGGCAACCTGTTCGGGGCCTTGGCCTTGTGCCCGGGCCGCGCTCCGGCCGATCCGGCCGACGACGGCTTTCTCACCCTGCCCGAAATCTACGCCCTCGATCTGCGGGGGGCGGAGCTGGCCGTCCTGAGCGCGTGCCGAACCAACTACGGGCCGCAGCAGCGGGGCGAAGGCATCTGGGCCTTGTCGCGGGGTTTCCTCGTCGCCGGGGCTCGGCGCGTCGTGGCCAGCAACTGGCTGGTCGATGACGAGGCGGCCGCCAGCCTGGTGAGCTACTACCTGGCGCTCGTCGCCCGCGACCAGAAGCAGCATGGCCGTGCCGACTACTCCGCCACACTGCACCAGGCCAAGCGGTGGGTCCGCGCCAACGAGAAATGGAAGACACCGTACTACTGGAGCATGTTCGTGCTCGTGGGAACGCCGTAGGCGGGGCAATCCGATGTATTGCGTCCGTGGCGATTCCAAGAGCGTCCGCCGGATCGGATTTGTGCCCCAACAGCCAGGTTGAAATCTGGGAAAGGCGGTGATGGGTTATGGATCGATGCGCGGCATCCAGGTCGTCTGTCGGCGCGGCGAGAGCAAGAATTGCAGGCGGATTGGCCGCGATCGTCTCCTGCCTTGTCCTGTCGAGCGCGGTCTCCGCCCAGGGGCCCGCAGATGCCGGTCCGCCCTCGAGTCTGCTGGAGGAGTCCGCCCGCAACGGCGAGCCGGCCTTCTTCGTCCGCGCCGACGTCGATCGGCCGTCGCGCGAGTATCGGGAAGGAGACGTGCTGTTTGTCAATGCCCGCTGCGAGCTGGAGGCGTATCTCTACCTGTTTTACCAGCAGGCGGATGGCCAGCTCCGCGTGATCTTCCCCAATGCCGCGCAGAGAGACAACCGGATTCCCGCAAAACAGGTCGTCGAGGTCCCGGCCAAGGACGACCTGTTTCGCTGGGTCGTGGGGCCGCCGTTCGGCAAGGAAGTGATCAAGGTGATCGCCACCGCCGAACCATTGCCGCGAATTGACGCGGCAGCCGGTCACGAACGCTTCAGTCCCATCGCATTGCGAGAATTTCAGGCGCTCGGATCGCAGCTCAAGGACGGTTCGCCTCGGCAGTGGGCCGAGTCGGAGATCGAGATTATGACGTATCCTCGCGATCAGATACGCGAAGCCCCCGCAGGATCTCGGGCAAAACGTTTCGGCGTCTTCTTCGGGGTATCGGACTACCGGTTCAACGACGAAGTTCAACTCGCCACCGACGGTAAACACTCGATCAACCTGGTCAACGGGCACAACGACGCGTTGCGGCTGGCGGAGGCGTTTGCCGCCGCGGGGCGGCTCGATGATCGCAAGGTCTACGTGAACCACGAGGCGACGCGGCGGCAGATGGAACAGGCCGTCACCGAGTGGCTCCCCTCGGTCTCTCGGCCCGGCGACACGGTGTTCATTCATTTCACCGGCCACGGGATGAAGATCGAGGACAACAACGGCGACGAATCGGACGGGAAGGACGAGGTCTTGCTGCCGCACGACATGGTCGACCTCGCCGTGCTGGTCGGACTGATCAAGAAGGTCGAACGGGGCGAGAAGGCGGACCCCCGGCTCGAGCGCTGGCGGCAGATGGCGCGGACCCTGGGCACACCCGAGGCGACCAACGCCGCCCTGCTCCGCGAAACGGGAATTTCCGACGATCTGTTCGGGCGGTGGCTGCAACGCTTGGACGGCCGGCACGTGGTGGTCATTCTCGGCAGTTGCTACGGCGGCGGGTTCGCCACGGCCGCCAAAGAGGCGGACGCCGAAAAAAAGAACGACGCCGCGGACAAAGACCTGAGTTTCGGCTTCCTCGATGGAGAGATTTCGCGGCTGAAGGACATCGGCCAAAAGGAGCAGGCCCTGCTCACCTCGGCCCTCTCGACCCAAGAGGCGCGCGATTTCCACGCGATGGGAATGAGCTTGATGCCCTATTTCCTCAGGGCGATTCTGATGGCCGCCGACGGCCCGTTGACGCTCGAGCAAGGCCACGAGTACTGCCGGTTGCAGATGGCCAAGTTGTACCGGGAGATCAACCGCAAGCTCCGCGAGGAAGGCAAAGAGACGCTCAAGGAGCACCAGCCGTTTCTGGTGAACTATTGCAGTGACACGGTCTATCTGAAGCCATAGGAAAGCAGGTGAAGAGATGAATCGCTCAAGGCCAGCGTCGTGGGTCGCCCGGGCGGTGGAGCGGGGCTTTCTCTCCTCATTGCCGCGAGCAAGCTCGCCAAGCCGGCTCGCCGCCGCCTGCCTCCTTGTTGCCTTGGCGGGCGTCCTGGCGCCGGCCGTCTCGCTGGGGGCGGTGGACCCGCTGAGCGGCCTCTACCGTTTGCAGCAGACCGACCTGAGCGTGCGATTCCAATCGATCCGGTTCGAGGTGGTTCGCCAGTTCGACAGTACGCTCCCGGCCGCGGGCCTGGACCAGGACGGTTGGACGTTCCGCCCGATGGACAAGCGGATTCTGCCGCCGCACGGCGAGGAGAGCCTCTTTCTTCAGAACGGCGCGGAACTGGTCGAGTTTGCCCGCTCGGGCCAGCAGGGCGACTACACCAGTCCTCGGAACGAGAGAATCGCACGGCGGCCGGACGGATTCGTTCTCGTCCTCGGCGATGGTACCGAAGAGACGTACGACAACGAGGGCATGTTGACTGCCGTGGATACGCCGGGCGGGCCGGCGATGCACCTGAAATACCTCCAGGGCCGCCTGGCCGCGATCTCCGCCGCCGGCAGAGACCTGCTGATGCTGAAATACAATCCGGGCGGGCTTGTCGAACGCATCGAAGCCTACAACGGCGACGCGGCCGTCTACCGTTATGACGGCCAAGGGCTGCTCGCAAGCGTCACCGACCAGAACAACCTGACGACCCGTTTCCAGTATCATGGGCCCGGACGAATCAGCCGTGTCGATTTTCAGACCGGCGACTTCGTTCAGTTCGACTACGACAAGGACTCCGGCCGCGTTCAAACGGCGACCACGCGGGATGGGTCGGTCCAATACGCCTATCGGGAGGACAAGCAGGGAGAGGTTTGCTCGGTCGCCGTGACTTCCCCCTCGGGCACGGAGAAATACGAAATCCGCGGCGGTGGAAGCATCGTCGAGCTCACCGACGCTCTTGGCAACCGCACGACGAGCCTCTACGCGAGCGGGCGCCTGGTCCGCTACTCCGACGCCCGGATGGACACGGTCGAGTGCCGATACGATGAGCTCGGCCGGTTGGTCGAACTGGCGCAGCCCGACGGCGGCGCTCTCCGCTTCTTCTACTGGGAAGACACCTCGCTGCCGGCCGCGCAAGTCGAGCCGGGCGGCGCCGCGACGCACTTCACTTACAACGACAAGCACCAGCTCACGCTCGTCCGCGAGCCCTCCGGGCGCGAGACGCACTATGCATACAACACGATGGGGCTCTGCGAAACGATTACCTACGGAAACGGCGAACAGGCCCTGCGTGAGCAGTATGAATACGACGACACGGGGTTGCTCACCGGCTGGAAGGATTCGCTCGGCCGGACCTTTCAGTACGAGTACGACCCCAAGGGCAGGCTTGCCCGGATCGGCGGTCCGGGGGACGACCGGATTGAGCTCCGTTACGATGAACGCGGCATCGTCACGGAGGTTTCCGAGGGTGGCCGAGTGATCGCCGCGTCCGTGGTCGACGAGCAGCTCCGCCTGATCGAAAGCCGCGACGAGCGCGGCCTGGCCACGCGACTGTCCTACGACGCCGGCGGGAGGCTGCAATCGATCACCATGC
>JAMOAF010000520.1 GCA_023621895.1 Planctomycetota bacterium | reverse complement strand
CATGGCGCCAGAATGGGCATCGGCAACCGCTTTTGTTGAGAGCTGGCAATCACCGCCTCGGGCTGGCACGAAACGCCGTTGGTTACAGACTCTCCGCAACCTTTCAATCCGGTTGACCCCTGGCAAGCGCTCAAACATACTGGCAAGCTGGCACTTTCTAAGAATGCCCGGGACGCGGCCGCAACGGCCCGGCGGCTTCGCCGAATCGAACAGTCGCGCATTTTTCCCCACGTAGATGATGAAACCAGCCGGCACGATTGCTCCGATCGAGACGCAGCCGCAAGTTCAGGCCTCCCAGCCGGAGTCCGCAGCGGCCGGGTCTACGCCCTCGCTTGGCGCCACTCTTGCCGCGCTGACGCTCCTCTGCGCGTCGTGGATCGTGTCCGGTGGATGCGGGTTGGTCGGGCGGCCCTTGAGCCACGCCCTGGTTTGGTTCGCCATCGCGCTGGTTGCGGTTGCGCTGCCCCGGGTAGCCGGAAGCGGTTGGCCGCGCCGACTGCTGCTGACCCTCGGCATCGCCGCGGCCGTGATCCTGGGCGCTTCGCACAACGAGGTGGTCAACCTGCTGGGCCTGGCGGTGCTCGGCGGCGCGGCTTGCGCGGCCGGCCCGGCCGGTTGGCTGGCGCTCCGACTGCTGCCTACGGCTACCGCGGCGCCACGCGAGGCGCCGGCCGCCGGCGGCTGCCCGGTGGACTGGCGCGTAATCCGGATCGCCAGCCAGGCGGTGATGCTGCTGGCGATTTACCGCTTCGCGCTGGCGGCGATCCCCTGGGTATGGCATTTGGCCGACTGGGCAGGCGCACAGGTCGGCAACCTGGCCGCCGCGCTCTGGTCTCGGCCGATTTCGGTCGGGGCGACTTACGCCGGACTCGATCATCTCGTGCTCATGGCGGCGCTGGTCGCCGGCTGGCTGCGGGAAACGCCGCGGCCTCGCCTCCGCCGGGCGATTCTGGCGGTTTCAGCGATCCTTTCGGGCCAGATGCTGTACTTGCTCTGCCTCTCGTTTGCCAAGGAACTGGCGGCGGCGCTGCCCGAAGCGCCGGCAAGGCCACCGGCCGATCTGTACGTGCCGCCCGACTGGTTCTGGGGCGACGGCCTGCGGAGCCTTCTGCCCTGGAATCTCCCGATCCTGGCCGTGGTCTGGCAGCTTGCCGTGGCCGCTGCGATGCTGCGCTGGACGCAGTGGACTGGCGAGCGGCAGGGCGCCGCGGCGGAAAACCCAACCGCTCCGGAACCGGCGGGCGAAAGCCGTACGAGGGCGAAACGGAGCCGGCCGCGGGCCACAGTGCACACGCCAACCCCCTCCGCAAATGACTGGCTGGCCTGGGTTCCGGCGGGCCTGGCGCTGATTTTGCCGCTTGTGGCCGTGTTTTCCCCAGGCAGGGCCGATCTGGCTGGCAAGACGATCCTCGTCTTCGACCAGGGGTTTATCGACTGGGACGTGCCCGAGCACGGCCGCTACGGCGCCGATTCGGCCGGCCGGTTCGGCATGCTCCCGGCGTTTGTCGAAAGCTTAGGGGGGCGGCTCGTGCGTTCCAGCAAGCTGGAGGAAGCAGAACTCGCCGCTGCCGACGTGCTGGTGCTTCTCCATCCCAACCGGCCGTGGCCCAAGGAAACCCTCGAAAGGGTCTGGGATTTCGTTCGCCAGGGCGGTTCTCTCCTGGTCACCGCCGGGCCCCGGCTGCAAGACGCCCAGGGCGCCAGTTCGTTCAACGAGGTCCTCCAGCCGCTTGGCATGGAGGTGCGGTTCGACACGACGGTCAGCGAAACGGAATCCTGGCGCCAAGCCATCGTGGCGGCGCCTCATCCGACGACCCTCGGTCTGCGCGGCGATCGCGACCGGTTTGGGACGGCGATGGCCGCCTCGATCGACATCTGCTGGCGGGCCTGGCCGATTCTTGTCGGGCGCTGGGGCTGGAGCGATCCGGGCAGCGATTTTCTTCTGACGAGCCGCGCCGAGTGGGACGCCGGAGAGCGGCTCGGCGACCTGGTGCTCGCCGCCGAGCGGCGGGTGGGGCGGGGCCGCATTCTGACACTTGGCGATCCCGGGTGCCTGACCAATTCGGGCACTGTCCGCGCCTATCGATTCACGGGCCGCCTGCTGGCCTATCTGGCCGGCAAGGCGGCAGCGCCCCAGGCCTGGTGGCGGCAGTTGGCCGGGTTGCTCGCCGTGCTGGGGTTGTCTGTGCTAGTCGTCCGGGGAGCCCGGCCGGAAACCATCGCGATCTCCGGACTGCTCCTGGCCGGGGCGCTCCTGGCCGCCGAGTCGATTAGTTGCCGGGCGTGGGAGGTCTTGCCCGACGGCCGCCGCCAGACGCCAAACAACCTCGCCTATCTGAGCGCGTCGCACTTGGAGGCCTACGCCGAGTCGCCGTGGGTTCCCGACGGAATCGACGGGTTGGCATTGACCTTGATGCGCGAAAGATTCCTCGTGCTGCTTGCCGACGACGTGTCGCCGCAACGGCTGGAGCGCGCGGCGATGCTGCTTTGCGTGGCGCCCGCCCGGGAGTTCAAGGCCGGCGAACAGGCTGCTGTTGGCCAGTTCGTCGAACGGGGCGGCGTGCTCGTCGCCATGGCGGGCGCCGTGGAGGGGCGGAAAATCAGGTCGATCCTCGAACCCTTTGGGCTGGGCACGTCAACCGTCTTCCGCCGGCCGGGCGCCGGGGGTGAAGACGCCGCACCGCTCGGCTGCCTCTATCTGCCTTATCCGGAAACGGAGAATTTCCGCTCGACCGTTGTCTTTTATGCGGCGTGGCCCGTTCACATCCATGGGCAATCCGCCTACACGATCGCTTGCACGGAAGACAAAAAACCGGTCGTCGCCGCGGCGGCGAAGGGAAAGGGTTTTGCCGTGGTCATCGGCGACACCTGCTTCGGCTTGAACAAGACCCTGGAGAATGAAGACGGCGCGGCGCTCGTCGGCGAGCGGGTGAACGCCAACTTCTGGCGGTGGTTCGTCGGCGGCCTGCCCGGCCGGCAGCCCTGGCAGCCGCCCGCTTACGACCCGAGCAAGGCGGCCCCCAGCGAAGCCGCGAACAAGGCGGATGCCGAGCGATCGGAGCGGCATGAGGAGGCGCAGCGATGATGCGAAGCTGGATCGCCGTGGCCCTGCTGAGCCTCTCCTGGATGCTGGGGTTGGAGTACTACGGGGCGCCGAACGGGTGGTTCTGGGCGCTGGCCGTGATTGCGGCCGCCGCGTTGCTCTCCGAACTGCCCGGCAGACGCCCGAACCGGACCGATGCGGTCCTTGCCGCGGTCCTGGCGGCGCCGGTCGCCTGGCTGGCGCCTTGGCCCTATCGGCTGATTCCCCTGGCGCTCGCCTTGGGCCTGTGCCCTTTCGCGCTGGGGCGCGCGCCGCGATTTGTCGCCGCGCTCGGATGGGGCGCGGTGCGGTCGAGCGCGATCCTGGCCGTTCAGGCCGTTGCCTTGCGCGGCTACGCGCTGATGACCGCCCGCTGCCACGATCTGCCTTGGCCGGGCGCCGAACTGGTGTCGCTCGCCGCGCGGCTCGCCGGCGTCGAGGCGTCGGCCGACGGGGCGAACGTCGCCATGTTCTCGGCTTCGGGACCCCAGCGCCTCGCCGCCACCTGGGAGCTCGTGTTCGATCCGGTCACTCTCGGGCTGGCCGTGGGGGGGGCCGTGCTGGCGGCGCTCTGGGCGTGGGAAGACCATCGCGCGGACGCGCCCGCGGAAGCGGCGCCGGCCGGGCTCGCCGCGCGCCTGCCGTGGTTGTCTGCGGAGTGCCGAAAATGGCTCGGTTCGCTGGCTCGGCTCGTACTCGTCGTGCTGGCATGGGCGCCGGTCCGGCTGGCGCTTCTGCTCGGATGGTTTCTGCACCGGGAGATGCGGGCGCCGGCCGATCTGAAGCTGACCGTGATGAACCAGTTCCTCAGTCCGTGGGTGCTGGCGGCGGCCTCCTCGGGCGCCGTGGCGGGGGCCTGGTGGTTCGTCGGCCGCCGGCGCGGCGAGGCGATGGGGGAAGAAGCAGGGGAGGAGCCGCGGGTCTGGCCTCGGCTCGTTTCGGTTTCGGTCCTTGTGGGAATCACATTCGCCGCTTTTCTTCTGCTGCGGCTCGAACCGGTTGGGGCGCCCCGGGGCGGCCGGATCGCGTTTGTCGAACGCCACTCCGACTGGGAGCCGACCGACCGGCCTTATGATACGGAGTCGTACGGGCACGACCCGTCGTACAGCTACACCAACATCTACCGTTTCTGCGGCCAGTATTTCGACGTCTCGAGGATCGGCGATGAGGAGAAGATCGACAGCGCGCGGCTCGCCGAGTGCGATGTGCTGGTGATCAAAAACCCGACCGAAGCCTACGCCCCCGAGGAGATTCTCGCGGTCCACCGGTTTGTCGAAAACGGCGGCGGGCTGTTGCTGATCGGCGAACACACCGACATCGACCGGATGAGCACGCATCTGAACCGGATCACCGCGCGGTTCGGTTTCAAGTTCCGCCCGGACATCCTCTTCAGCGTTGAAGACCCCTACGTGCAGCACGTCGCGCCGCGGATGCTCCCCCACCCGGCCGTGCGCAACGTTCCGCCGATGATGTATGCCGGCTCGTGTTCGATCGATCCGGGTTTCAGCTCCGGGCGGATGGCGGTCTGGAACACGGGTCTCTGGAGCCTGGGCGCCAACTACAACGCGAGCAATTTCTTTCCCGAGGCGCAATACTGGCCGGAGATGCGCTATGGGGCGTTCATCCAGCTCTGGGAGACCCGCTACGGCCAGGGACGCGTACTGGCCTTCACCGACTCGACGATCTTCTCGAACTTCAGCACGTTTGAGCCGGGCAAGGCGGAACTGATGCTCGACATGCTCTCCTGGCTGAACAGCCGCGGCATGTTCGACTCGGCCGCGGTCCGTGTCCTGGTCCGGCTGGCCGGATTGGCGCTGCTCGGGGTGGCGGCCTGGCTGGCCGCGGCGCGCCTCCAGCCGGCTGGCGGGCGATGGCTCGTGTGGTTCGGGTGCGGGATGCTCGGTTTCTCCACCGCCGCCGCGGTTCTGGCCGCATCGGCCCAGGGCGGCTTGCCTGAACGGAAGCGGCCCCTGGTGCGTGTCGTCCTCGATCGCACCGTGTCACGGGTGCCCCTCTCGGCTGGGGGGTTCACCAGGGACCCATTCGGATACGGGCTGGTCGAGCAATGGATTCCGCGACTCGGACACTATACCGTTCGCGCCGAGGGGAGCGAGGCCTTTTCCGGCGACGTGCTGCTTGTCCTCTCACCGACCGGGTCGGTCAGCGAGACGTATCGCCGGCAACTGGTGCAATACGTCAGCGAGGGCGGAAAGCTGATCGTGTTCGATTCGCCAGACGTTGTCGGCACGACGGCCAATAGCCTGCTCTGGCCGTTCGGACTGGCCAGCTACCATGCCACGGCGGCCGAAGGCCGGGTTTTGCTCGATCACCAGTGGCCGGGGCTGGTCGTGCAGGCGACCTGCGAGATTGCCGGTGGAGAGCCGCTGATGCGGGTCGGCAAGACGCCGGTCGCTGCCAGGGCGGCGTTCGGCAAGGGGAGCGTGACCGCGATCGGATTCGGGTCGTTGATGAACAACCAGAACATGGGAGGGCATTGGATGGCCGAGCCGGGGCCCTACCAGCGGGCGGTGTTCAACGTGCTGTACGAGGTGATCGACTCGGTTGTCGAAGGCCGGCCGATGCGCCCGCGAGGACCAGCCTGGCAAGGCGGGGAGTCCGCGCGGAGCAGTCCGCCGGAGTAACCATTAGCGCTCTTGGCATGACAGCCGCGGTTTTGGGCCGCAGCCCCGGCGCCGGGGGTGACCGGCGCTGCGCGACCGCGTATACTTGGGGCAATATTAATCGGCCGCCGCGAGCTGGAAACGTGAAGCCGGCGGCAATTGCCCGCACGCCACGATGTCCGAGGGGCTCGAGCCATGTCTCCCGAACCGTCCGAGTTGACGTTTCACAAGATTCAGCAGCAGCACCAACGGCTGGCTGACCTCTTGAACCAGATCGAGACGCTGCTCGAGCAGCGTTCCCGGCCGATCGACGAGGTTGTCCGGCTGCTTGGCCAATTGGGGGACCAATTGATCAAGCATTTCGAAACGGAAGAGGCCGGTGGTTACTTCGCGGAGGCGCTGCTCCATGCGCCGCAACTGGTTGCGCGGGCCAACGCGCTGATGCTCCAGCATCCGAAGATGACGCAGAGCTCCAGGAAGCTTGGCGGCGCCGTTGACCCGGAGACCTCGCCGGAGGCATGGTGGGAGCAGACAAGGGAGCGATTTGTGGCGTTCCGCGCGGAGCTCCACGAGCACGAGCGGGCTGAAGACGGCCTGATTCAAGAAGTCTACATGCGGGATATCGGATCGCACGACTAAGTCTTAAGTCTAGGGATAGAGATGATGCTCAAGCGCACTTGGCGGCTCACGGCTGCGCTGCTGGTAGTTTGCCTTTTCGGTTCTGGTTTTGCCGCCGCGGCTGAGACACCGTGCGTAAATCAGTCGCCACGCGAGATTCCCGTCGCCTACCAGGTTGACGTGGCGGTCGTTGGCGGCGGGTGCGGAGCGGTTGCCGCCGCCGTGGCCGCCGCGGAGTCGGGGGCGAAAGTCTTTCTCGCCGCGCCGCGCCCCTATCTGGGCGACGACATGGCCGGCATGTTGCGGCTCTGGCTCGAAAAAGGCGAAAAACCGCAAGCAGGACTGGCCGAGCGGCTCTACAACGATCCGGTCGAGGCCTTCGGCGGCCGGCATCCCGACGCCCTGCCCTTGACTTATTCGGCCAGCGTCTCCAGCGCGGGCGTCCACAAGGACAGCACGCCGCCGGGCAAACTGACCGACGGCCAGTGGTCCGACGCCACTTCCGAGAGCGTGCAGTATGACGGCGACGTTTCGATCACGGCCGACTTGGGCGCGGTCAACGAGGTCCGCCAGGTGCGGCTGATGGCGTTCTTCCGTTCGTCCGGTAAGGAGCCGGGGAATTTCATCGTTCGCGACGTGTCGGTCTCCGTCTCCGACGACAACCGGACATGGCAGCCGATCGGCACGGCCGAGCGGACCTCGACCGAGGAGGTTTCGACTCTGAGCGTCGACGTGGGCCGGTCCGCGCGCTATGTCAAGCTCGACGTCCGCAGACCCGAGGGCATCAGCCGCATCCTGCTCGGCGAGATCGAGATTCTCGGCCCGCCTCGCGGCCGCCCGGTGGATGAATCGCTTTCCCGGCCGCCCCGCCCGATGCACGTCAAGCGGGTGCTCGACAACGCCTTGCTTGAAGCCGGCGTGCAATTCCTCTACGGCTGCCAGCCGACCGACGTGCTTGTCGACGCGCGGGGGCGCGTTGCGGGGATCGTGATGGCCAACCGCGCGGGCCGGCAGGCCGTGTTGGCCAAGACGGTGATCGACGCGACGAGCCGCGGATACGTCGCCCGCATGGCCGGCGCCAAGTTCCAGCCCTTCCAGCCCGGCGAGCACGCCTTCCGGCGCGTGGTCATCGGAGGCGAAGTCCGCACTGCGGAAAACATGACCGCCCGGATCGTCGGCCGGCCGTACCTGGGACCCCATCCGAATCGGGCGAAGACCTCCAGCGGCGAGTTCTCGATCATCGAGTACACGATCCGCCTGCCGATGCCCGACGACAGCCCCGGTGCGTGGGCGGCCGCCGATCAACAAGCGCGGACGCTGACCTATGACCCCGAGCAGCAGTTCACGTCCGACGAACTGTTCCACGTGGCGACCGATCCGGTCCAGTCGGTTTCCGGGCCCCAGGCCGGCGAGTCGATGCCGATCGATGCCTTCCGCCCGGCCGGCGTCGAAGGGATTTATCTGCTCGGCGCCAGCGCCGAGGTCTCCCGCGAGCAGGCCGAGCGGCTGCTCCGTCCCCTGGCGATGATTGACCAGGGGGCGCGGATCGGCGCGGCCGCCGCGGCGGATGCGGCCAAGGCGCCCGCCCCCAAGGAGATCGCCGTCCGCTCCGCGGCCGCCGGCAAGGCGCAGGCGGAGGGCGACGTCGCCGAGCATCTCGGCGGCGTCCGGCCGGTGGATCGGGGCTTGCCGACCGTTTCCCAAGCGGCCGCGTCGCTGCCGGTTGTGGGCCGCTGCGACGTGCTCGTAATCGGCGGCGGCACGACCGGGGCGCCGGCGGGAATCGGCGCCGCCCGCCAGGGGGCGAAGACGCTCGTGGTCGACTATCTCTACGAGCTCGGCGGCGTGGGAACGGCCGGGGCGATCTCGAATTATTACTGGGGCAACCGCATCGGCTTCAGCGCAACGGTCGAAGGCGGGCTCACCTCCTGGGTCATCGAGCCGAGGAAGGAGTGGTGGCGGCGCGAGCTGCTCGACGCCGGCGCGGAAATCTGGTTCGGCGCCGTCGGCTGCGGCGCCTTCAAGGAGGGCAAGCAGGTCAAGGGCGCGGTGGTCGCCTCGACCTGGGGGCGCGGCGTGATCCTGGCCGACGTGGTCATCGACACCACCGGCAATTCCGACCTGGCGGCCGCGGCCGGCGCCGAGGTCGACTACACCGACGAGCGCGAACTGGCCATGCAGGGGACGGGCCTGCCGGGCAGGCGACTCGGCGAGACGTACAACAACACCGATTTCACGATCACCGATGAGACCGACATGGTCGACATGTGGCACCTGTTCGTCTACTCGAAAGACAAGTATCCCGAGGCCTTCGACCACGGCAAGCTGATCGACACCCGCGAGCGGCGGAGGATCGTCGGCGATTTCACGATGTCGCTCCTCGACCAGTTCAACCTCCGCACCTACCCCGACACGATCCAGATCGCCTACAGCAATTTCGACAGCCACGGCTACACCGTCGATCCGTATCTCGAACTGGAGCATCCGGAACACGCCGGCGTCAAGGTCAACGTGCCTTACCGCTGTAGCTTGCCGAAAGGGCTCGAGGGGATCCTCGTCGGCGGTCTGGGCACGAGCGTCCATCGCGACGCGGTGCCGATGACGCGGATGCAGCCCGACCTGCAAAACCAGGGCTACGCCTTGGGGGTGGCCGCCGCAATGGCGTCGCGGGCTGGCGCGAAGCTCCGCGAGATCGACATCCGCGGGCTGCAAAAGCACTTGATCGAAGTCGGCAATCTGCCGGAAGCGGTGCTCCAGCAGGAGGATTCCTATCCGCTCTCCTCCGAGGCGGTCGTGGCGGCGGTTGAAAGCCTCAAGAAAGACTACCGCGGCGCGGCCGTGATCCTGGCCCAACCGCAGGAGGCGCTGCCCCTGCTGCGGCGCGCCTACGCCTCGGCCGAGGGCGACGCCAAACGCATCTACGCGCACGTGCTGGCGGTGCTCGGTGACAGGACGGGCGTGGAAACCCTGATCAACGAGGTCGAGGCCGCCGATGGCTGGGATGCCGGCTGGGACTACCGCGGGATGGGGCAGTTCGGCTCGGCCCTGAGCCCGCTCGATCGCCTGATCGTGGCCCTCGGCCGCGCCGGCGACCCCCGGGCGGTCGATTCGATCGTCAAGAAGGCCAAGCTGCTGACGGAAAAGAGCGAGTTCTCGCACCACCGCGCGGTCGCCCTGGCCCTGGAGCTGATCGGCGACAAGCGAGCCGCCCAGCCCCTGGCCGAGATTCTCACGCAGCCGGAGATGGCCGGTTATGTCCATTACACGGTCGAGGATGCGCGGCGGTTCGATCAGGAAAGCTCGGGAGGCACAAACGCCGTCCAGAGCCGCCGCGACTCGATTCGCGAGCTGGCGCTTGCCCGGGCGCTGTACCGCTGCGGCGATTACGGCAACCTCGGCGAGCAGATTCTCGGCGAGTACACGAAGGACCTTCGCGGCCACCTCGCCCGCCACGCCAAGGCCGTTTTGGAAAAAGGCCGCTAAATCAACCTGCGTGATTCGTGGAAAAACGCGGCTGTTATTCAGATAGCCGCGTGCGCCTTGCCCCGCGCTTCGTTACGTACGGGTTGTGCCGCAGCCCAGGCGCGCCGCGGGGCAAGCCCACGCGGCTATCAGGCTCTCGTGAATTCCTCCCGGAATCACGCAGGCCGCTAGGGCCGCCTACTCGACGCCGGAGAACTTCCGCAGATCGGCCTCGATCGTCTCCAGCCGCGACTCGAGCACCGCCCGGGCAGCGGCCGGGTCGCGGCTCTCGGCAGGCGGCGCGTAGGCGAACATGTAGAACTTCACCTTGGGCTCCGTGCCGGATGGGCGGACGGCCACGAAGTTGCCTTCCTCGGCCAGGTCCAGCATGACCACGTCGCCCGTGAGCGGCTTCTCAGCGCCTGCGTACTGGTAGAGGGTCGCTGCGGCGTCGGCCTGGTAGTCGCGGACCGCGGCGATCTTCATCCCTGCCAGCTCCCTGGGCGGACTGGAGCGGAAGCCCTTCATGACTTCCTTCATTCGATCCATTCCTTCAGCCCCCGGCATCGCCACCGAAATCGTCCGCTCCACGTGGCAGCCGTGCCGGCGGAACAGCTCGTCGAGCTTTTCCGCGGGCGTTTGCCCCTGGGCCTTCAGCCGGGCGGCCAATTCGGCCAACAGCATCGCGGCGACGGCCGCGTCCTTGTCGCGCGCGTGGTCGCCCACCAGGTAACCGTAGGATTCCTCCGCCCCCAAGATAAACTTCTCGGGGTCCTCCTGTTCCATCACCCCGCCGATCCACTTGAAGCCCACGAGCAGGTTCCCGATCGTGCGGACGCCGTAATGATCGGCCACCCGCCGGATCAGTTCCGTGGTGACGAGCGTCTTGACAACGTAATGATCGGGCGTCAGGACGCCGGCCACCTTGCCGAATTCGAGCAGGTAGTCGGCCAACAGCGCGCCGATCTGGTTCCCGGTGAGCGTCGTCCAGGGCGCCCCGCGCTCGGCCGAGACGGGCACGGCCATCCCCACGCGATCGCAGTCGGGGTCGGTCGCCAGGATCAGGTCGTGGCCGGCGATTTTAGCGCGCTCGATCAGCGGGGCGAAGACTTCGGGATTCTCCGGATTGGAGACATGACCCGGCACGTTCGGAAAATCGGGGCTCGGCTCGGCATGAGGTGCAAAAACCTCAACATCCTTGAAACCCGCCCCGGCAAGCGCCGGCACGACGGCCGTGGAGCCGACTCCGTGCAGCGGCGAGTAGAGAATCTTCAAGTTCCGCGGCCCCGCGTGGCTCTGGGCGAGGACTGCGTCGAGAAACGCCTTGTCGACCTCCGCCGTGCAGTCGATGACCCTCCCCTTGTTTATCCAGCCTTTGAAATCCGGACGTGGAATCGCCTCAACGCTCATCACGCGGCCGATCACGTGCTTGTCGTGCGGGGGGAGCAGTTGCCCGCCGGTCGACCAGTAGACCTTCACGGCATTGTCGCTCGGCGGGTTGTGGCTGGCGGTGACCATCACGCCGCAATCGCACTTCTTGAAGCGAACGGCGAACGATAGCTCCGGAGTGCTGCGTATGCCGTTCAGAAAGTAGACGGCGAAGCCGGCTTCGGCCAGGATGCTCGCGCAGAGTTCGGCAAATTCGCGCGACCGGTGACGGGTGTCGTAGGCGATCGCGGCGGAAGGTTCCGTCTTGCCGCTGACTTCGAGCACGTAGTCGGCCAATCCCTGGGCGCTCTCGCCGATCGTCCGCTCATTGATCCGGTTGCTGCCAATCGCGTACATCCGCCCCCGGCGCCCCCCGGTGCCGAACGGAATCACGGTCACGAAGGCATCGTCGAGGACGTGCCACTGGCTCGATTGCATGTGGTCCACAATCTGGGCGCCGTACTGGGCGTAGCGGTCTTCCGTCAACCAGATGCGGATATTCTTGACAGCGCCCGGCGAGAGCTTGCCTTCTTCGGCGGCCTTTTCCAGCGCGGCCAGGGCCGCTTGACGGTCGAAAGAGGTTCCGGCATGGGGCATGGTCGATTGTAGTCCTCACGGCGGTTATGAGTTGATCGCAAGGGGAAGCGTCCTGCGATTGGCCTCGGTCCGGCAGCCGTTGCGACGTTGCTGGCACAAAGAAATCGGCCGCTGTTGCAGCCCGGCCCCTTGAGTGCGAATTGCAGGCGGCACGAACCCAATAGTCTGATGGATCCAGCCATTTTCGCAAGGGGCACCCCCACAAGAGTGTAGCAGCGTCTCTCCCCTCCAGCAGTGTCCCTCCGGGACGCTCGGCGCATCTTGGAGAGACTCGCCTCAGGGGCTGTGCCCACGATACTGTCTTTTGAAATTTCACAGATCGTCCTATACTCTCGAGGACTGCCAGCCAGGACAGGCAGCGCGGAAACACAAGAGGACGAAGGAGCTCGATCGTGGCCGAGCCGATCATCAGTGTCTCGGGTTTGCGGGGCGTTGTCGGCGAAACGCTTACGCCGGAAGTGGCAATCCGTTATGTGATCGCTTTTTCCAACGCGGCGCCGAGTGGACCGCTGGTCGTCGCGCGCGACGGGCGCGCCTCCGGCGTCATGCTTGCCGAGGCGGTCCTGGCCGGGCTGCACGCCGTGGGCCGGTCGACGATCGACGCGGGCATCGCCGCCACGCCGACCGTCGGCATCCTCGTCCGCTACGCCCGAGCGGCCGGCGGCATCCAGATTTCCGCCAGTCACAACCCCCCCCAATACAATGGATTGAAGCTCTTCTCGCAGCAGGGGCGGGTGATTCCCACCGAGGCCGGCAGAGCCGTCCTCCAGCGCTACCGGGAGGATTCCATCCGCTGGGTCCGCCACGATCGGCTCGGCGCCGGCCTCCCCTGCGACGACGCCCACGCCGAACACCTGCGGGCGGTCCTCGCCACGGTCGACGTCGATCGGATTCGCCAGCGGCGATTCAAGGTGGTTCTCGATTCCAACCACGGGGCGGGCAGCCTGCTGGGCGAGCGTTTGCTCAAGGCCCTCGGATGCGAAGTGATCACCCTGGGCGGGCAGTCGGACGGCCGCTTCGAGCATCCGCCCGAACCGGTGGCCGAGAGCCTCGTTTCGGTTCTGCCCAAGATTCGCGATTTTGGGGCCGACGTGGGTTTTTGTCAGGATCCGGATGCCGACCGGCTGGCCGTGATCGATGCCCAGGGGCGCTACCTGGGCGAGGAGTACACGCTGGCGATGTGCGCCGAGCACATCCTCCAGGAGCGCCAGGGGGCGATCGTGACCAACTGCTCGACGAGCCGGATGACCCAGGACATTGCCACCAGGCACGGTGTCCCGTTCTACCGCTCGGCCGTCGGCGAAGCCAACGTCGTCGATTGCATGTTGGCCCACGATGCCGTGTTCGGTGGAGAGGGCAACGGCGGACCGATCGATCCGCGGGTCGGGCTTGTCCGCGACAGCTTCGTGGGCATGGCCCAGTTGCTGGCCGCAATGGCCAAACGCCGGCTCCCCATCAGCCGATTGGCCGACGAACTGCCCCGCTACGCGATCGAAAAAACCAAGTTCGAGGTTGCGGCGGGCAAAGTCGCCGCCGGGCTCGACGCCCTGGCCCGAAAATTTCCCGACGCCAGGGCCGACCGGATGGATGGCCTGCGGCTCGACTGGCCGGACCGCTGGCTCCTGGTCCGCGCAAGCAACACCGAGCCGATCGTCCGCGCGATCGCCGAAGCGCCCGACCCGGCGGCCGCAAAGGAACTCTGCCGCCGCGCCGCGGAGATTCTCGCCCGCGTCTAAACCGGCCGATGTGCTTGCCTGGATTCGGCGCGAGTGTTTCCGCAACGCTCTCCGATCGTCGGCTCCGAACCTCTGGCTACAAAAGGTTGACGCCCGACGCTCGGCCCAAATCCACGGCGATGGATTGTCTGTCGCGTTACCGGGGGGAGATGGTCCGATCCGGGTGATGGTGACGCTGCGCGCGTGAATGAGCGGGCTTTGGAATATCTGGACAGAACAAAAAGATCAGGGCATGTTGGCTGGCTGTTGCGCCTGTAACGGATGTTGCTAATCCTCAGTCCGCGGTCATTCCGATGACTTTTCATATCCCACGAACGTGGGAAGCGGTCCGGCGTGCGCGCCTGTCCTCCGCCGCGATGCCGCGAGATCGCTTCGACAAGATCGATCATGATCCTTGAAGGACCAGCCCTTGCCGCCTCACATGTTCGGACTGCCGATCGTCTTGCTGGTCGTGTGGGCGTCGGCAACGCTTTCGACCGGCTGTGCGTGGAGCGCGCCTCTGTTCCAAGCGGAGGGCCCGGGGGCGCTGTCCCAACGGCATGACGACCCGGCATCGGCGGCAGCCCGCGGAACGCCGCCATCTGGTGATGCGCGGCTGGCGCCGCCGCCGATGGTCGCCCCGCCCCTCCCCTCCCACGCGCGGCAGGACCGCCCCGCGGCCCGGTGCGAGCTGGCGTTCTTCGCGGCCCCGCGGCTCGATCCGGGCATGTTTGTCCAAGCCGCCGACTGGCCGCCGGCGGCCCTTGCCGGGCTGGGCGAAGGCGGCGACTTGCTACGCGACGACTTTCCTCCGCCGGGTGAGTTGATCTCGGCCGAGACGGCCCCCGGCGCGGCGGGTCTTGCCGCGGGCCCGGATGACCCGTTGGCCGAGGTTCTCGAGCCTCTCGGCTCGGGCGAAACACGCTTCGAGGCGAGGTGGCGGATCGCGAAATCGAGGATCCGCGGCGATCACGGCGGCTACTACAGCGCGCGGACCTGCGCCCGACTGGCCTATGGCCTGGCCTTTGGAAGCATACTGGCCAACACCTCGTTGGACCAGGATTTCCAGGACTGGTATCAGGACGATGTCCGCAGCGAGGCGACCGACGACCTGGCGGATTGGCTGAATCCCCTTGGCAACGGGTGGATCCTCGTTCCAACGTTCGCCTGCCTCGCCGTGGCCGACACCTGGCTGGAGGATTCGCCGGCGGCTTCGATCGCCGGAGAGCTTGGCTGCCGCGTCAGCCGGGCTTACCTGGTCGGCGCGCCCCCGATGGTCTTCATGCAGTACCTGCTCGGCGCCACGCGGCCCGATGCGGCAGACCCCAGTTCCCACTGGGAATTGTTCAACGACTGCAAAGCGGTCAGCGGACATGCCTTCATCGGCGCGGTCCCGTTCATCACCGCCGCCATGATGACCGACAGCCTTGTCCTAAAAAGCGGACTCTACGCTTGCTCGGCCCTGCCCGCACTGGCGCGGCTCAACGAAGACTGCCATTACCTCTCGCAGATCATCCTCGGCTGGTGGATGGCCTGCCTGGCGTGCCAGGCGGTCGACCAGACCCAGTCGGAATCGCACGCGTTGACGCTGGCGCCGATCGCCTCGGCCGGCGGGATCGGTTTCGGAGCGATCTACGAGTATTGACCGCGCGGCTTTCGGAGCCGGCGGACTCCAGGTAAAATATCCGGAAGACGGAACGTTCTTGGCGCGTGTTGCCATTTCCGATGAGCATTGCTCCGATCGACCCGATCTGCCCCGATCCAGTTCGCCGCTGGCTGGCCGCTGCCGTCGAGCGGGGCGCCTCGGACCTGCATGTCGTTCCCGGCCACCCCCCCATCCTCCGCCTGCACGGGAAGCTGCACGAACTTGCGCCGGAGCCGCTCGACGGGGATGCGGTCCGCAATCTGCTCACGCCGCTCTGCCCGGTGCAGGCCATGGACCGCTTCCTGGCAAACATGAACGCCGACTTCTCGCTGGAGATACCCGTCGGTGGCCGGAGCCAGCGGTTCCGCATCAACTATTTTCTCAGCGGCCAACGGATGGCCGCCTGCTTTCGCGTGATTCCCGCGGCGATCCCCGACTTCAAGTGGGCCGAGTTTCCCGAACCGCTTGCCGAGCGCCTGGCCCGCTTCCGCAACGGTCTGGTGCTGATCTCCGGCGTCGCCGGCTCGGGCAAGACGACCTCGCTGGCGATGATCATCAACCTCCTCAATCGAGAAGGCGGCTACCGGATCATCACGATCGAGGAGCCGGTCGAATACCTGTTTCCCAAACTGCCCCATTCGGTCGTCACCCAGCGCGAGGTCGGCCTCGACGTGCACACCTTCGCCGACGGTTTGAAATACGGGCTGCGGCAGGACCCCGACGTCGTTCTCGTCGGCGAGATCCGCGACCGCGACACGGCCCAGATGGCCCTCAGCGTGGCTGAGACCGGGCACCTCGTCTTCTCCACCCTGCACACCCGCGACGCCAAGGGCGCGATCTCGCGCTACACGGACTTCTTCCCGCAAAATGTCCAGGGGGAAATTCGGGCGCAGCTCTCGCTCAGCCTCAGGGCGGTTGTCAGCCAGCACCTGCTGCCCAGCGCGTTCCCCGGAGAAAAACGCATCTTGGCCCTCGAGGTGATGTTCAACAACCACCCGATCGCCAGCGCCATCCGCTTGGGCAAGATCGAGTCGATCGACAACAACATTCTCACCGGGCGGGCCGAGGGAATGATCCCGCTCGATGAATCCGTCAAGCGGCTTTACCAGGAGGGCCGGATCAGCCGCGAGACGGCCGAACGCTTCACCAGCAGCACGGCGCGCCTGCGGTAGCCGCTCCGCACCGCCACTGAATCCCCTCGTTCCCAAGCTCCAGCTTGGGAACGCACAATCGCGGTTAGCCCGTTCCAGCCTCCTCGTATCGGCCTCGTTCCCCCATCCCCCTCGTTTCCAAGCTCCAGCTTGGGAACGCACGGCGGGGAGGTTCCCAAGCTGGAGCTTGGGAACCAGTCGGACGATGGAGCTTAAGAACCAGCGAAGCTCCGGCGTGCTTCACACCCGGTCGGGGTCTTCCAGATAGGTGTAGCCTTCGAGGCCCGCCTTGTAGAACTGGAGCAACCGGCCGGCCTGGTGGTCGTCGATCCGCTCTTCGCGAATGGCTTGTTCCACGGCCGACTGCATCTTGCCGAACAGGTCGTTGGCGTCGAACTGGACGTAATGGAGCACCTCGCGAACCGTGTCGCCCGCGACGACCGTGTCGACTCCCACCTGGCCGTCGGCGTCCATCGTCACGTGGACCGCGTTCGTGTCGCCGAACAGATTGTGCAGGTCGCCGAGGATTTCCTGGTAGGCTCCGACCAGAAACGCCGCCAGGTAGTAGGGCGATCCATTGTAGCGGTGGAGGAGCAGCGTTTTGCGAACGTCGCGGCGGTCGATGAACCGGTCGATTTTCCCGTCGGAATCGCAGGTCACGTCGGCCACCACGGCATGGTGCAGCGGCTGTTCGTCGAGCCGGTGAATCGGCATGATCGGGAAGAGTTGCTTGATGGCCCAACTGTCGGGCATCGACTGGAACAGCGAGAAGTTGCAGAAGTACGTTTCGCTGAGCAGCGCGTCGAGGTTCTCCAGTTCCTCGGGCACGTCTTCCACCTGCTGGAGCAGCCGGGAGATCTTGCGGCAGATCGACCAGAAAAGGTCTTCCGCCTCGCCGCGCTGTTCCAGCGGCAGGTAACCGCCATTAAACAACCCCATCGCCATGTCGAGCGCCTGCTGCGCGTCGTGATAGCTTTCGAGCAGGTTGCGGACCGTCAGATCGCGGTAGGTGTCGCTGAGGACCTGGAGCGGCTGCTCGACCTCGCCTTCGAGCGGAGAGGGGACGAGGTTTCTGCCGCGGCAGGATGTTCCCAAGACGTTGAAGACGAGCACGCTGTGGTAGGCGACGAGGGCTCGGCCGCTCTCGGAGAAGATCGTCGGATGCGCCACGCCGGCGTCGTCGCAGACGCTCTGCACGTGGAAGATGACGTCGTTGGCGTATTCCTGGAGCGTGTAGTTGGCGCTCGATTCGAAGTTGGTCTGAGACCCGTCGTAGTCGACCCCCAGCCCGCCGCCGACATCGAGATATTGCAGGCCCGCGCCATGGCCGACCAGGTCCACGTAGATCCGGCTGGCTTCATTCAGCGCCGCCTTGATGTGGCGGATGTTCGTGATCTGGCTTCCCATGTGGAAATGCAGCAGCCGGAAGCAATCGGCCAACGAACGCGACTTGAGCAGCGCCACGGCACGGAGCAATTCGCCGACGGTCAAGCCGAATTTCGAACGGTAGCCGCTCGACGACTGCCAGCGTCCCGAACCGCTGGCGGCAAGCTTTACCCGCATGCCGATCATCGGCCGGACGCCGACCTGCTCGGCGACCCGGAGGATCAACTCCAGCTCGGCGAATCGCTCGACGACCAGAAAAATCCGCCGCCCGATCTTGTGGGCCAACAGCGCCGTCTCGATGAATCGCTCGTCCTTGAAGCCGTTGCAGACGATCGGCACGTCGTTCTCAGCCATCGCGATTACGGTCAGCAACTCGGGCTTGCTGCCCGCTTCCAGCCCGTATTGCTGCGACCGGCCGAACCGCAAGACTTCTTCCACGACCTGGCGCTGCTGGTTGACCTTGATCGGATACAAGCAGCAGTACTCCCCGCGGTAATTATGCTCTCCGATCGCCTGCGCAAACGCGTTGCGGACGGCTACCAGCCTGTCCTTGAGAATGTCGGCGAAACGCAGCAGCACGGGCGTCTGGATTCCCCTGGCGATGAGCCGATCGACAAGCAGCTTCAGGTCGATGGCGCGGTCGGGCGACCGGGTTGGATGAACCGCGACGTTGCCCGACGCGTTCACCGAAAAATAGCCATTTCCCCAGCGGGCGATGTCATAGGTCTCCGCCGCTTCGGAGACCGTCCAGCCGGAAACGAGCCGTTCGATTTCCAACATGGTCATATTATCCTCCGGGAGGGGGGCTAGAAATCCTGGTTGGCGCGGGGAAAAAAGTCAGGGCCGTTAATTGCAACTCGTATCCTAGCCGCTGAGGGCGGGAGCCTGTAGGGGGGGCTCTTGTCCATGCCAGGAGAGATTCACCATCGCGCGGAGAGATTCGGCTCGACCGTTCCGAGCGAGGCCAACCACAGCACGGCCCAGAGATAGCGCCCGGACCATGCGCGAAAAACGACTGGCCGCTCGGGCCTCAGGTTCTTCCAGTTGTAACTGCGAAGTCCGGAATACTCCGTTGTTTTGATAGGGGTAGGGAAGGCCGATTGGTTTCGGCCTCCCCTCCCTCCGAACCGGACGGGCGGTTTTCCCGCATCCGGCTCTCCGGTTGATGGTGTTACCTCGTTGAGGATTGACAGGCCGCGGCATGGGCATCCACCAGACTGTAGTACCCAAGCGCAGCGAAGTAGGAATTCGGCCAGCGTTGATGGTCCGCTCCCCGGGCACGGCCGCGACGGTGCGTCCGTTTGCGAAGGATGCTCCGCAGACGCGTGCGGATCCATCCGTCGAGACTGCGAAACACGGTGCGGTAGCTGCTGTGCTTGAAGTAAGCGAACCATCCCCGCAACGTGCGGTTCACGTCCGCCACAATGCACGGCATGCTCTTGCCCGAAGTACGCCGGGTCTTGGC
>JAMOAF010000421.1 GCA_023621895.1 Planctomycetota bacterium | reverse complement strand
GGTTGCTGATGGCGAAGCGCCCTCCTAGTTAGTTCCTGTTCCTGAAGCCTGACAGGGTAGATTGTGGCGGAAAAGCCGAGTTTGGTCTGGCCAGAAAATAACCCATCGTTATCCTATTGGAAACTAACCAACCAAGGATGCAGGAGTCTGTCATGCCCAGCCTTTCACGACGCAACTTTCTGAAACGCGCCGCCGCCACCGCCGGCGCAGCCACGACCTTTGCCATTGCCGGTGTCAGCGCATCCGGCCGAGTGCTGGGCGCCAACGACCGCGTCCGCGTCGCCGTGGCAGGAATTAACGGGCGGGGGCAGACCCACATGACGGGCTTTGCCCAGATGAAGGACGTCGAGGTCGCCTACCTCGTCGATCCCGATAGCCGGCTGTTTGCCTCCAGAAGCAAGATCGTCAAGGAAAAGGCGGGCAACACGCCGGCCTGCGTCCAGGACGTCCGCCGCGCGCTGGACGACAAGAACCTGGATGCCGTTTCGATTGTCACGCCCAACCATTGGCACGCGCTGATGGGCGTCTGGGCGTGCCAGGCGGGCAAGGACGTGTATATCGAGAAACCCTGTAGCCACAACATCTTCGAGGGCCGCAAACTCGTCGAGGCAGCCAGGAAATACGGCCGCATGGTCCAGCACGGCACGCAGCGCCGCAGCGATCCGCAGTGGCGCAAGTTGGTCGACGACGTCCGCGACGGAAAATACGGCAAGCTGCTGGTCTCCTACGGCTACGCCAGCCGGTCGAGGGATAGCATCGGCGTCAAGCCTCCGCAGGAGCCGCCCCGAGGATTGGACTTCGATCTCTGGCTGGGCCCGGCATCCACGCGCCCCTTCAACACGAATCTCGTGCATTACAACTGGCACTGGATGTGGGACTTCGGCGACGGCGAGATCGGCAACATGGGTTCGCACCAGATCGACGTCTGCCGCTGGGCCTTGCCCGCCGGGGCGTCCCCGAAGAGCGTGGTCAGCCTGGGCGGCCGCTTCGGCTACAAGGACGAGGGCCAAACCCCCAATACCCATCTGACGATGATCGATTTCGGCGAAGTCACGCTGTTGCTGGAGATTCGCGGGCTGATTGACGACAAGCACTGGAAAATCACCAACGAATTCTACACCGACGAAGGCGCGATCCGCGATGGCAAGTTCTTCCCCAAGGGCAAGACCGAGGGTCTGCCGATCGCGGCCCCCCCGACTCCAGGCGTCCCCGAGCAGGGCCCGCGTCACATGCAGAACTTCATCGATTGCGTCCGCAGCCGGAAGCGTGAAGACCTTCATGCCGAGATTCTCGAAGGGCACCGGTCCACGCTGCTGACCCACTTGGGCAACATTTCCTATCGCCTTGGCGAGGACGTGCCCTTCGACAAGTTGACGAAGCCGTTCAACGGTGACGAAATCGTCCGCCAGTCGTTCGAAGACATGAAGCGCCACCTGGCCGGAGACGCCGGCTTGGACCTGGCCAACACCACCTGCCGCCTCGGGCGCAGGCTGCAATTCGACGCCGAAGCGGAGAAGTTCGTTGGAGCCGCGGACGCAAACCAGTTGTTGACCCGGCCTTACCGCGGTCCCTTCGTGGTACCGGAAGAGGTGTAGAGAGAAAATCCCTATCCGCTCCAGCACGAGTTGCTCGTTCAGGAATGTCTGCTGGAGGCCTGCGGGTACTCGCTGAGCTAAGTGAGCCTGCGTGATTCCGGGAGGAATTCATGAGAGCGTGATCGCCGCGTGGGCTGGCCCCGCGGCGCGCCTGCGGCGCGGCACAACCCGTACGTAACGAAGCGCGGGGCAAGGCGCACGCGGCTATCTGAATAACAGGCGCTTTTTCCACAAATCACGCAGGTCGATTTAGCAGCCCGTCTAGGCGGACCCAGTCCGCGTGTTTCGTGGTTGCCGCGTCACTTGCCCTAGCACCGAGATTGGAAAAACAGCATGCACGACAGCGAGCGGGACGCCACGGCGCCGTTGGCAAACCACGGGTGGCGAGTCACCTTCGCCGGCCTGGGTATCAACCTGGCGCTGGCCATCATGTACTCCTGGAGCGTCATCAGCAACGGCGTGCCCGACAGTTGGGGCTGGTCCCAGGCGGACAAGTCGCTGCCCTATGCGATTAGCTGCCTGGTGATTTGCCTGGCGATGGTGCCCGCAGGGCAGATGCAGGATAAGCTCGGTCCGCGCCTGGCGGCCACGATGGGCGGCATCCTTGTCGGCTCAGGGATGATCCTGGCCAGCTTCACCACGACGCCGCTGGGCTACGTCCTGGGCTTCGGCGTGCTGACCGGTGCGGGTATCGCTTTCGCCTATGCGGCGGCGACTCCGCCCGCGATCAAGTGGTTCCCGGCCGCCAAAACCGGCATGATCGTCGGCATCGTGGTGTCCGGATTCGGCTTGGCGCCCGTCTATGCCGCTCCGCTGACGAATTGGCTGATCGGCAGTTTCGGTTTGGCCAAGGCGGTCATGATCCTGGGGGTGGCGTTCCTCCTGGTCGTCTCGGGATTGGCCCAGATCCTCAAGTCGCCGCCACCCGGATACGTCCCGCCAGGCACGCCGCCGCGACCCGCGGGCAGCGCCCCGGAAACGAAAGACTTCTCTCCCGGCCAAATGCTCGGCACGTGGCAGTTCTACGTGCTCTGGTTCATGTACGCCTGCGGAGCGGGCGCCGGACTGATGATTATCTCCAAAATGGCCAAGATCGCGTCGGCCCAGGCCGGCATCGAGTTGGGCTTCGTCCTGGTGGCCGTCCTGGCTGTCGGAAACGGAGCCGGGCGGATCGCCACGGGCATTGCCTCCGACAAGATCGGACGGAAGGCCACGCTGTTGATCTGCTTCGCGCTCCAGACGATCCTGATCCTTCTGCTGTCACGGACGACCGAGGGCTCGCTGCTGGCCAATGCGGTCGTGCTGGCCGTGGTCGCGGCGTTGATCGGAGCGAATTACGGCGCGAATCTCGCCCTGTTCCCGTCGCTGACGAAAGACTATTACGGCCTCAAGAACTTCGGCGTGAACTACGGGCTGCTCTATACGTCCTGGGGCGTCGGCGGCTTCATGCTGGCGCTCCTGGCCGGCAAGGTTTACGACGAGACGGGGAGTTTTAATTTTGCCTACTATTGCTCGGCGGTGCTGCTGACCCTTGCGGCGGCCGTGACATCCCTCGTCAAACCGCCATGTCGTCTGGAAGAGGAACCAGCGGCATCGCCCCAATTACGCGCATGGCCGGTGAGCCAGTGCCGAATGGAAGACTAATACCAAACGAAGTCGCGCAAAAACGTCCGGCGCGCCGCATGCAGCGATGAGATGGAGATGAATATGCACGCAGTCTTGGTCGATGGGGGGCAGTCGCTCGTCTGGAGCGAAGTGCCGGAGCCGGTCCTGAAACCCGGCGAGCTTCTCGTTGACGTTCATGCCGCCGCGCTGAATCGCGCGGACCTGTTGCAGCGCGAGGGGAACTACCCGCCGCCGCCGGGCTGGCCGGCGTGGATGGGGCTGGAAGTTGCGGGCGTTGTCCTCGAATCCCCGGCCGGCAGCCGCTGGAAGACCGGAGACAAGGTCTGCGCACTGCTTGGCGGCGGGGGATATGCGGAACGGGTCGCCGTCCCGGCGAATCTAGCCGTGCCGGTTCCAGAGGGCCTGTCCATGGTCGAGGCCGCGGCGATCCCGGAAGCATTTGCCACGTCCTATCTGAACCTCTGTATCGAGGGCGGCATGAAGGCGGGGGATCGCGTTCTCATCCAGGCCGGAGCAAGCGGTCTGGGCATCGCAGCGATCCAGTTGGTGAAAGCATTGGGCGGCGAAGTGATGGCAACCGTCAGCACTGATGAAAAGGCTGAATTCGTCCGCCGGCTCGGCGCCGATATCGTCGTCAACCGCACGGTCGACGACCTCGGCGCGGCGATGGAAAAACACCCGGTTGATATTGCCCTGGATTGCATCAGCGGCCCCGGACTTGGCAAGTACATCGAGAAGATGGCGTTCGGCGGCCGATGGATCGTGATCGCCACGCTGGGCGGTACAGTGACCGAAATCAACATGAACACGTTTTTCA
>JAMOAF010000535.1 GCA_023621895.1 Planctomycetota bacterium | reverse complement strand
TGTTGCACCTCCCGGTCGAGGTGCTCGATGACGTTCTCATCGCCGACCATCAAGTCGCGCTTGGCTTTGCGGGCATGGGCCATCACCACGCGCGCGGCCATCCCCCGCAGCCACGGCCCGAACGGCCGGCTCTGGTCGTAGTCGCCCAGCCGCCGCCAGGCGACGAGCATCGTCTCCTGGAAGAGGTCATCGACCGCGGCCGCGTTCCATACCATGGCCCGCAAGTACGTCACCAGCATATCCGCGTTCTCGCGGACGAGGATCTCGAAGACCGTTTCGGCTTGGACCGGCGATGAATCGGGCATGGTGGCCGGGACCCGGATCTTGTACGGGACTCCCTAAGTCCTATTGTCGCAGCGATTCAAAACGGGGACAGGAGGGACAAGGTTCAAGGTCCAAGGTCCATTGCTCAAGACTCAAGAGCCGGTGTTTCAACGTGGGGTGCGTGCCCTTGTCTCCTGGTAATTGCGAATAGAGCCTGGAAGTCTGGCAAGAAGTTCCTGAGTCGTTGCGTCCGAATCGCCGGGATCGAAAATTCTATCAGCCCGATGTCCCCGTTTTCAATCCGCCGGACAAATAGTCTTAGGGGCAGCCGTTCACGCCGCGGGGCGGTCCCGAGGGGGACCGTCCCCGTGAAACGGTATCCGCGAGGGGGACAGTCCCATTTTCGCGGAGCGAGAATTGGGACAGTCCCCGTGAATGCTTACTTCCAGGGAAAGGCCAACCGAAATGAATCGCAGGAGAACGGGAGCGGCCGCGCTGGCCGCATTGGCGCTGGCGGCGTCCGTGGTCGCCGCTCAGGCGCGGCTCGGGGGTAGCGCGGGGTCCGATCCCCCGTCAGCTCCGGCGGTAAGGAGGCAGGGCGGAGAGTCGGGCTTCTCCGCCGCGGCTTCGAACTCTAGACCCGCCGATCCGGCGCCGGAAGGAAGCGGCCCGACGAGCGCGCGGAAGGTTTTCGCCGGGCCGATTCCCGGGCTGGTGCAGATCCCCTCCGGCCGGTTCGAGCGGGGCGACCACCACGGCTTTGTCGACCCGAAGCACGGCAGCGACGAATTGCCGGTCCGCACGATCCGAATCGACGCCTTCGCGATCGGGGTCAACGACGTGACCACGAAGGAGTATTGCGAGTTCCTCAACGCAGCGCTCGCACAGAAGTCGATCGAGGTGCGCGACCACGGAGTCTACCTGCCGGCCGGCAGCGATCTCCTATGCGAGACGCGCGCGATGTCGCCCTACAGCCGAATCGGTTGGGACGGCAAATCGTTTACGGTGCTCGACCAGAAGGAGGACCATCCGATGGTCTGCGTCCGCTGGGAGGGCGCGGTGGTCTACTGCAATTGGCTGAGCGCGAAGAACGGCCATCCCCAGTGCTACAAGGCGGCGACCTGGGAGTGCGATTTCAACAAGAGCGGATTCCGGCTCCCCACCGAGGCCGAATGGGAGTACGCCGCGCGCGGCGGCCAGTACGATCCCTATTGGAACTTCCCCTGGGCCAACGAGGCCGACGCCGCGAAGGCCAACTGGCCCGAATCGACTAACCCCTATCGCACCGGCCCGCTGCCCTGGACGACGCCGGTGGGTTTCTTCGACGGGAAACTGCATCGCAAGAGCGACTCCGGGTGGCCGGGAGCGGAGGAGACCTTTCAAACGTCCGACGGCGCGAACGGCTTCGGACTGTACGACATGTCGGGCAACGTATGGCAATGGTGCACGGACTGGTACGAGCGGAACTATTATGCATACTGCCCCGAGGTGAATCCGCCGGGCCCCGCCGAGGGGAGCCCGATGCCCGACGGGAGGCCTTGCCGCGTGATGCGCGGCGGCAACTGGTTCAACGGCGAGTACGGACACGGCCGCGTCTCCAATCGCGATCCGTCGTATTTCCGCGGCCCGCAAGACCCGAACCATCCCTTCTACCACATCGGATTCCGCGTCGTCTTGCCGGCTGGCGCCGAGAGCCGGCCGGCCGTGAAGCCGACACCGGTTGAGCGGAGCGGGCCGGCAGCCGCCGGTCCCGGCGGGCGGCCTCCGCGCGGCGAGAACCGGCAGGGCGGCCGCCGTCCCCCTCGGGGCGACGACCGACGCGGCGATGAGCGGCGCGGCGGAGGCGGCGGGCGGGATGAGAATCAGCGCGAGGATGGCGGGCAGCAGCCGCGAGGCGAGCCGCCCCGCCGCGGGCTGGAGCCGGATCGAGATTCCGGAAAGGAACCGGCCGCGCCGGCTTCGAATCGGGATTCGGCATTCGTGCTGCGCAGCCCCGAAGTGGCGGAGGGAGGAGCGCTGCCCAAGGATTACACGGGCGACGGCAGCAGCGCGACTTTCCGTCCTGAAGATATTGCCTCCGCAAACCGCGTGGGACCGGAAGGCGAGACCGTCGGATTGTTCAAAACCTCTCCGCAGGCTTTTCCGGGCTACACGCTGTTCGCGCCCAAGCACCATACGCTGATCTACCTGATCGATAACCAGGGCCGGGCCGTGCATCAGTGGAAAAGCCAGTACGAGCCGGGCCAGTCGGTCTATCTGCTTGAAAACGGCCACCTGCTGCACTGCTGCTTCACCCGGAATCAAGGGTTCACACGCGGCGGTGAGGGCGGCCGGCTGGAGGAGTTCGATTGGGAAGGCAACCTGGTCTGGGAATTCGAGTACTCCAACGACGAGCATCTCTCGCACCACGACGTCAAGCCGCTGCCCAACGGCAATATCCTCGTCATGGCCGTGGAGAAGAAGGCCTACGACGAGTGCCTCGCGGCCGGATTCGATCCGCGGATGCTTCGCGACGAACAGCTTTATCCCGAGTTCATTATCGAAGACCAGCCCACGAGGCCCAAGGGCGGCAAGATCGTCTGGGAGTGGCACGTCTGGGACCACCTGATCCAGAACCGTGATCGCACCAAGCCCAACTATGGCGACCCGGCGGCGCATCCCGAGCGGATCGACGTCGACTGCAACGGCCGTCCGGTTCTGGCCTTCTGGAACCACGGCAATTCCATTGCCTATAACGCGAAACTCGACCAGGTCATGCTCAGTGCACGGGGGTGCAGCGAGATCTGGGTGATCGACCACAGCACGACCACCGCCGAGGCCGCCGGCCGCAGCGGCGGCAGGAGCGGCAAGGGGGGCGATCTCTTGTATCGCTGGGGAAACCCGGCGGCCTACGGGCGAGGCGCCGACGGCGACCGGCGGTTGTTCCAGCAGCACGACGCGCAATGGATTCCCGACGGCTGCCCGGGAGCAGGCCACATCTTGATCTTCAACAACGGTCTGGATCGCGGCTACTCGACGATTGAGGAAATCGTTCCGCCGATGGACGCCAACGGACGTTATTCCATCGAGTCCGGCAAACCGTTCGGACCGGAAGAGCCGGCCTGGCGATATCAGGCTCAAAATCCGACCGACTTCTACTCGTCGGAAATCTCCGGCGCGCAGCGGCTGCCCAACGGGAATACGCTGATTTGCGCGGGCGTGCGGGGCGATTTTTTTGAAGTGACTTCGGCCGGCCAGACCGTCTGGGAGTATGTGAATCCCGTGGTTCACAACGGCATCCTAGCCCAGGGCGAGATGTCGGGCCTGGACCATCGGGGGCACAATTGGAACGCCGTGTTCAAGGTCCACCGCTACCCGGTCGACTATCCCGGGCTGGCAGGCAGGGACCTGGCGCCGATCGGGCCGATCGAGCAGCCGGCGTCGATGCGCGGCAAGACCGGCTTTGCCGAGCAGCCGGCCGAAGGAGCGCCAGAAGGAAAGCAAGGGCCCGGCGAGCGGCGCGGCGGTGGCGGCGATCGGCGTCCGCCACGCGATGACAATCGGCCTGGCCGATGAGGAGCGAGATGATGAAACGCGCATGGATTTTGTGGCTGCTGCTGAGCTGTTCGGCGGCCGGTTACGAGAGGCTTCAGGGGCCCACGGAACTGCTCTACTGGGACAAGGAAAAAGCCTTCAACGGCTACACCCTGTTCGGCGTCGGTGGCACGAGCTACCTCATCGATATGGAGGGACGCGTCGTTCACACCTGGCGGCTTGGGACCAATCCGCGGCTTCTGGAAAAC
>JAMOAF010000255.1 GCA_023621895.1 Planctomycetota bacterium | reverse complement strand
ATTGCGCGCAAGCGGCAAATACGGCGCAGAAGGAATAATCGACATAGTCTCCCCAGACCTTCAGGAAGACTCACGAAAAGGCTGCCGATCCCGCGGATTTCACGAACCGAGAAAGGCAATCCCAGCGGGAGGCGGGGGCACAAGAATCGGCGCAAGTGCTTTTCAAACAAGCACTTGGCAACGAGAGCGCCGGTTGGCAGCGATTGCCGCGGCGCGACGAAAAAATAGTTGCCTTGCCCTAGAAATTGAGCCGGCTTGACATTCCGCCGGCGGCGGACGATGTTACGGCTCCGACCGCCTCACGGCTGCAACCGCCTCCACATCTGCCTTGGCGGGGACCGTCGCCGGGCCATCCGAGTCTGCCGGCTCCGTTTTCCCTTCGGCAGAGTCCGACGCGAAGGGGATGCCGGAATCGGCCGGTCGCTCAGCCGTAGGGGCGCTCGCTTGCCGAGCCTGGTCCCGTGGGGCTGCCTGCTCTGGATCGTCGTCCGCGGCGACGATCGCGGCGAGCATCGCATCCAGCGATTCACCGGTCTCCGCGGCAATTTGATCGAGCAGGCGATCGAGGCTTGCCGCATCCTGCTTGGGATTCGGCGAATCTCCCTCTCCCTTGCCTTTCGGTTCCGGCTTTTCGGAGCTTTGAGGCCCGCCGCCGCCAGCGGCGCCAGTCGGGCCAAACTGCGTGCCGAAAAAGTCCGAGCCGAAGAAACCGCGATCGAATTGCACGCTGAAGAAGTCCGAGCTGAAGAAACCGCGATCGTTGTAGACGCCCGCCTGCTGGAGGACGACGGGTTGACTGGAGGTGATCGTCGAATCGGCGCCGGGCGCGGTCTCGGGACCGGCAAGCGGCGGCGAGACCGTGGACGACTGCGGGGTGAGCATGGCGGCGATCAGTTCCGCGAGGCTGTCGACCACGGTGATTTCAACGACCTGGCGCGCATCGAGGGCCGTGGCGGATTCCCCGGCGATCTTGCTGGCCACGATTGTGACCTCCAGGGACTGCTCCAGCACGCCGGCCGGCAAGAAGCCCTCGGGGACTTGCCAGCGGACCTGGCCGCTGGCGGCATCGATTTCCATTCCCCGGGGCACGTCGCCTTCCAACGCGTACTCGAGTGCGACCGCGGGAATGTCCGGATCGCGGGCGATCACCTGGAATTCGAGGACTTCGCCCGCGACGACCCGCTGCGCCGGCGTGGGCTCCAAGACGGGCGGTTTGTGGTCTTCCACGACCGTGATCGTCACGGTATGCTCGGCCGAAAGGTTGCCGGGTCCGGAATCGGTGACGCGGACCCCGAAGCGATACTGGCGGCCGCCCTGGGTCTCGTCGGGGCTCCAGGTAAACCGCCCCGTCGCGGCATCGATCTCGGCGCCGTCGGGCACGTCGCCGAAAAGGCTGAAGACGAGCTGGTTGGCGGGCAGATCGGCATCGGCCGCGAGGAAGCGGAAATCGATCAGCGACGCCTCTTCGCCGGTCCATTCGTCGAAGACCTGCGTGAAGTAGGGGGCCGAGTTGACCTCGCGAACGGTCACCTGGACCGTCTGATGCGATCTGGCCCGGGCTCCATCCGACGCCTCGAAAACCAGGTCGTACCGGCCATACCCGTCCGCCTCGCCGGTATGCCACGTGAACCGCGCCGTGTGCACGTCCAATTGTTCGATCGTGTAGTCGGCGCCGGCGGGCAGGGTGCCGCCCTCGAGCGAGATCGTCATCGGCGAATCCGGCTCCGCGGGATCCACCGCCGTGACCAGCAGCGTCACCGTCTCCAGCTCATCGATGATCGTATCGCCCTGAATATCAACCTCAACGGGGGCGAAGACTTCCAACGTGAACTGCTGGCTTCCCTCGTTCCCCGCCCCGTCGCGGATCAGCACGACGATCGGGTGGTCCGCAACGTCGGCGGCCGTTGGCGTCCAAGTGATCACGCCGGTGCTGGGGTCGATCACCATGCCGGAGGGAACGGGCGACTTGAGCTGGTAGAGTATGTTTTCCTCGCCCTCTTCCGGCGATTCGGCGTTGTACCGGTACAACTCCCCGAGGTACGCGTCGGTCACCGGAGCGGAGGTGATCCGCGGCGCCTCGGTATCGACCGCGAAGAGAAACGGCGCGGACACGTCGCTGGGCAGAACCTGGTTGTCATAGGCCTCGCCCAAGGAGAGAACCTGCTGGGCTTGGAGGATATAATCGCCGTCCGACAGCCTGGTTCCGGTCGCCAGGCGGATCGTGGCAACGTAGTTAGCCGACCCGTCGCCCTGGGCGATCCGCGAGATTTCCTGGTGGGGCACCTCGACGCCGTTTAGATGAATCTTCAGCGCCGAAGTGGCCGTCAGCCCGGAAATATTGAAGTCGAGCGGCTTGCCTTGACTGTTGTCGCGGTTGGTCGACCCGTCGATGACGCCGGTGTCCATACCCGCGGCGAACTTGATTGTCGGCGTCGCCGGCGGAATGTGGATCATGACGACCTGCGAGTCGATCTTGCTCTCGTCGTACGTGCCGGTGGAACTCGGTACGAGCGAGGCGGCGGTCGGCCCAACGCGGAAGACAACCTCGGCGACCCCGATCGCGCCGTTCTTGGGGACGATCGTCACCAATCCGTTTTCGTCGACGCTGACCGCCAGGTCGCTTGTTTCCGTGAGCAGCTCGGCGGAGTAATAGACCGTGTCGCCTTCGACGTCGGTCGCTTCGAGCTGGAAATGGTGAGGGGTGTCGATTTCGAGCCAGACGGGATCGATCGGGCCGAGGAAGGGATTGGAGTTGGAGCTGTCCGGCAGGACATTGACGCGAATCGTCTTGCTGGCCGTGCCGCCCTTGCCGTCGCTGACGGTCACCGTGATGTCGCCGCTATCGTAGGTGCCGTGGGGCGCCCCGACGAGCATCACGGCGTTCTGCGTGTCCCGGAAAATCTCCACCGACTCGATGACGATCTCCTCCAGCGGCCGGTCCGATGAGTCCGTCTCGGCGTTGGAAATCGCCTCGCGAACGTCGTCGCCATCGGTGATCATCCCGAAGATCGTGTGGTTGAAGTCGAGCCAGCGGGGCAGCGAGAACCCGCCCGAGGGAATATCGGTGATGAAGAACTGGGAGTCGTTCGTGTCGTCGCCGGCCTTGGCCATGGCCAACAGGCCGGGCGACGTGAATTGCAGGTCGGCGTGGTATTCGTCGTCGAACTTCTGGCCCGTTCCAGTAATCCCCAGCCCGTCCCCAGAGCCTCCCTGGATCATGAAACCATCGATGACTCGGTGGAAGATGCGGTCTTCATACCACCCGGACTCGGCGATTTCGATGATCCGGGCGGTCGTGTTCGGCGTCAGGCCCTCGAATAGCTCGAAGACCATCTCGCCGTAGTTCTTCACGGTGATCCGCATGCTGCGGTTCCCGTTGGGCGCGTCTTGCTTGAGAATCGAGGCCGTCAAGACCGGGTTGCTGCTGGTCACGGTGTACGTCAAGCCATCGCCGTCGGCGTCTTGGCCGCCCAGCACCAGCGGCAGCGGGGCGCCCGCGGCAATGTTGACCGACGACGGCAAATAACCCAACGTCGGCGCGGCGAGCAGCCATCTTGGCTCCAACGGCTCAACCCGCGCAAATCGCGGGCGGAGGGTTTTCATGGATCGCTTGAACGAGCCTGCACGAAACTTGGCCATCGCTTAGCCTCTGCTGGAACCTTCCACCGTGCCATCCATCAAGTGTACCATGCTGCCCGAAGCGTCTCCGTCACCCCCTTGCAGTGGGGGTTCCGCAAGCGACACCCCAGCATTTGGACGAATCCAGAGGCGGCATAGTTCCGAGTCTAATTGAAGCATCGCCCATTGTGTTACGCAGGGGCCTGCGAATCCGCCACGTGCGAGGCAAGAGCCGTGGCGATTCTTCCGGTTGGAGGAGATAGGAGATTCCAGTCGGGCGAAGTGCCGCGTCTCAATCGACCTGCGTGATTCGTGGAAAAAGCGGCTGTTATTCAGATAGCCGCGTGGGCTTGCCCCGCGCTTCGTGTTAGCGGCTGTTATTCAGATAGCCGCGTGGGCTTGCCCCGCGCTTCGTGTTAGCGGCTGTTATTCAG
>JAMOAF010000437.1 GCA_023621895.1 Planctomycetota bacterium | reverse complement strand
CCTCGCGTGTTTGCGCTTTTCCGAATTTGATTTTCGGTCAGCACGATGCGGGAGACGTGAGAGTCTGAGGATTTGTCAGAGGGAAGGGGTTCGATCGTTGACAACCCTCCCAGCCAGTAAGCAGTATGGCCTTTTATGAGGCGTCGGCGCGGCCGGCGCCGCTCACGGAAATGGTCGGTCCGTGAGGGAACTAGAGGCGAGAGAGAGGCAACACTTCGGCACGGGTTCCCAGTTGAAAGCGAAACGCGCCGTGCGGCCGGAGGCCCGGCCGGCGGCGGACTGCTCGCTGAAAGGCCATCGCAAAGGCACCGTCCGGATGGATCTGGCAGTACCTTCAATTCCCGAAATTTTCCCCTTCGATGCGCTGGGCGGCGCAAGCGACGGGGACGGAGTCCAGGCCGGCATCGCTTCCCGTGCGACCTCCGAAGCTGGGGTAAATGGGCTCTTGTACTGGCCATCAAGAGTCATCTTAGTCGGGGGAAATCTCAACGCTGACGAGTTCCGCTAAGAGGAAGCTGGCATGATGACGCAACAAGTTCCGACCATTTTTCTCTGCGACGACGACGCGAAGATGCACGACCACGTGCACCGTCTGGCCGGCGGCATGAATCTGCGGTTCGAGGGGTTTTTCTCGGGGCGGGAGTTCCTCGCCTCCTACGATGTCGCGCGGCCCGGATGCCTGGTCACCGAGCTGCGGCTTGCGGACCTCGGCGGCTTGGAGATCCAGCGCCGCCTGGCGACGATCGAGGCGCCGCTGCCGGTCGTGTTTCTCTCGGCCCACGCCACGGTGCCGATTGTCGTCCGGGCGATGCACGCCGGCGCCGCCGACTTTCTCGAAAAACCGCTCGACGAACAGGAGGCCTGGGAGGCCATCCAGGACGCCCTCCATTTGGATCGCCTCCGGCGCAAGGAACTGGACAAGCGGCGCCACCAGCGCCGGCAAGTCGGCGTGCTCTCGCCCAAGGAGCGCCGGGTGCTGTGCCTGCTGGGCGAGGGCAAGTCGCGCCGCGCGATCGCCTCGGAGCTGAAACTGTCCGTCCGGACCGTCGAACTGGCTCGCTCCCGGGCAATGAAGAAACTCGAAATCGACAACCACGCCGAACTCCTGCGATTCACGATCCTGGCGTTCGGCACGTACGACCCGCCGCCCGCCCGCCGGTCCTTCGAAAGCGATGACCTGGTGGTTGCCTGAGCGCGGGACAAATCCATGAAAACAAAAAAGGCGCAGCCCCCGGGGCGGGATAGCAGAGGGCAGACCGTGGATCGAAAGAACGCGAAAGCCAACGGCAACCAGGCCAGCGGCAACCAGGCCAGCGGTCAGCCGGCCGAGCCGGCCCGCGGGCAGTCGCCGCGGGAAACGCGGAAGGCCGGCCGTGCCGAGTTGATCCTCGCCGTGCCGGCGATCCTCGCCACGTTCCTCTGGGCCTATTGGCCGGCCCTGGTCAAGATGGTCGATGCGTGGGACCAGCAGCCCGACTATTCGCACGGCTATTTTGTCGTGCCGCTGGCCCTCTATTTCTGCTGGGCGCGGCGCGGCCGGTTCCCCTCCAAGGCCGCCGGCAGGATCGTCTGGCCGGGCCTGCTGGTGATTCTCCTCAGCATTGCCATCCGCATCGCCGGAGCCCGCTACTACGTCGACGCCATCGACGCCTGGTCGATGGTCGTCTGGGCCGCGGGAGTCGTCTGGCTGCTCGGCGGCTGGCGCGTGTTTCTCTGGGCTTCGCCCTCGATCGGTTTCCTGTTTTTCATGATCCCGCTGCCCTGGAGCGCCGAACGCTGGCTCAGCCTGCCCTTGCAGCGGATCGCGACCTGGCTCAGCACGTGGGTCTTCCAGGTGCTTGGCCAACCGGCGATCGCCGAGGGCAACACGATCTGGCTGGGCGACTACCAGCTCGAGGTCGAACAGGCCTGCTCGGGACTGAGGATTTTCGTGGGCATTTTCGCGCTCGCGTTTGCCTACGTGATCCTCGTCCGCCGCGCCTGGTGGGAGAGGGTCTTGCTCCTGATCAGCGCGCTGCCCATCGCCCTGGTCGCCAATTCGACTCGGATCGTCGTCACGGGGCTGCTTTACCAGTGGGTCTCGGGCGATGCGGCCCACAAGTTTACACATGATATTTCCGGCTGGGTGATGATTCCCTACGCGGCGCTGCTGTTTGCCCTCGTGCTCTGGTACCTGGACAACTTCACCCGCGAGATGGAATCGATCAAGCCGGGCGAGGTCTTGCGCGACCCGGTGATCTGAAATCAATTCCGCCGCCGGCGCGCGGCGGCTGGCTTCTCCCCAGGGCGGGACGGCGGGCGAGTGCCCGACAACCGCACGCTTGATTGCTCTCGAAATGCTGATTCTCTGTCTCGATTCATCCGCACGTCGCTTCGACTCGTGAAAAAGGAAAGCATCTGATGATGAACACACCGCGATCCGGCTTCAACGGGTACCGCAAGCAGCCCCGCAACGACGAGAAAGCGGCGAAACTCATCACGCCTCGGCACGTGATGAACGCCCTGCGCAAGTGGTGGCTGTTGGCCATCCCCATCGGCCTGCTCGCCGCCGCGACGGCCGCCGCCCTGATCATCAACACGTTCGAGCCCCAGTACATGGCCTCGGCGTGGTTGAAAATCGAGTCGGCCCAACCCTACGTGGCGTTTCCCGAGCGGGCCGATTCCCGCGTCTTCGTGGCCAACCAGATCGAGCTGATCCGCAGCCCGCTCGTCCTCGACCCGGTGATCTCGCTCCCCGAGATCGCCCGCATCCCCGAGATTCAAGACTCGAAAGACCCCGTGGCCTGGCTGGCGCAGCACATCCAGGTCCGCTCCGTCGGCGGGTCGGACCTGTTCACCATCTCGTTCACTTGCGCCGACGGCCACGACGCCGCCCGCGTCGTCAACGCGATCTACAACGCGTATTCCGCGCAGCGCGGCGACGAAGAGGTGAAACGCACCCAGCGGGTGCTCGACCTGTTGAAGGAAGAACAGGGCCGACGGCAGCTCGAGCTGACCCGCTTGCAGGAAAACGTCCGCGAGTTGGCCAAGCAGGCGATCATCAAGGACCCGCTGCACGGGCGAACGGCCGCCAACGAGCTGGTGCAAAATCCGTTGGCCGCCCTCCAGCAGCAGCGATCCGAGCGGGAGGTCGAGGCCGAGGTGCTCAAGGCGAAGGTCGCCGCGATCACCGAATCGTTCGCGGAAAAGCCGGTCGCGGAGATCGGCGTGCCCGCGGGCGATCTGGAAAAGGCGATCAGCGAGGACCCCCGCATCAAGGCGCTGGAGACCGGCCTGGCGATCCGCCAGGAACGCCTCCGCGACTATGCGGCGAAGCTGACCGGGTACAAGCAGGACCCGAATTACCTAGCCCTGGCCCGCGAAATCGACGCCGAAAAAGAACGCATTGCCAAGTACCGCGAGGAGTTGCGGCCGGCCGTCGAAGCCGCCTACCGGCAGTCGCTCGTCCAGAAGCGCCAGGAGGAGGTCGCCGCGATGCAGTCGCAACTCGAAAGCCTGCAACTCGCCAAGCAGATGCTCGATGAACGATACCGGCGCGAGATAGAGACGCTCAAGCAGGCGACGGGCGAATCGCTCGATGTCGAGTTCATGCGCGCGGACCTGGAGCGGGCGGGAGAGGTCTACGACCTGATCACCTCGCGAATTCTGAAAATTGAAACCGAAATGCGCGCGCCCGAACGCGTCGTGCTGCTCAAGGAAGCCGACCCGGTGCTCAACCCGACCACCGAATACCCCTGGAAGCCGATCCTGCTGGGCGTCGTCGCCAGCTTCCTCGCGCCGTTCGGCCTGGCCATCGGCTGGGAACGGCTCGTCGAGCGGATCAGCCATTCCGAGCAGATCGAGGAAGAGGCCCAATTGCCGATCATCGGCGAAATCGCCAGCCTGCCGCGGCGCGTCAAGTCGCGGCCCGCCCTGGGCAGCAGCGAGAAACAGAGCGTCCTCGTCTATCAAGAAAGCTTCGACAACCTCCGCACGCTCCTCGTCCTCGCCGAGGAACTCAAGGACGCCCAGGTTCTGGCCGTCACCAGCGCGTCGAACAACGAAGGCAAGACGAG
>JAMOAF010000373.1 GCA_023621895.1 Planctomycetota bacterium | reverse complement strand
GGTGCTGGTGCGGGCTCGGGCGGTGCTGGCTTCGCCGGTGCGGGCGGCGCCGGCATCGCTGGCGCGGGCGCGGCGGACGGTTTCTTTTCCGGTGCGGGCGCGGGCTCGGGCGGTGCCGGCTTCGCCGGTGCGGGCGGCGCCGGCATCGCTGGCGCGGGCTTGGCGGACGATTCCTTTTCCAGCGATGGAGCAGGTTCCGGCGAGATCGGTCGCTGGACCTGCACTTCCGTCACTTCCTCCTCGACGATCACGCAACACGTCCTCGGCAAACACGTCCGAGGCCACCACGTTCGAGGATGGCACGTCCTCGGCAAGCAAGTGACCGGCGTGCTGGTGACAGGCGTTGACGTTGCCGGAGCACACGTTACCGGACCCGAAGTCGCTGGGCTGGAGGTCACCGGACCCGAAGTGATTGGCCTGCATGTCACTGGACCCGAAGTCGCTGGGCTGGAGGTCACCGGACCGGAAGTGATTGGACTGCATGTGACGGGTCGCGAGGTCACCGACCGGCAGGTTGCCGGTCTGCATGTGACGGGACCCGAAGTCGCCGGGGCGCATGTCACCGGCGCACAGGTCACCGGATAGCATGTCTGCGGCCGGCAGGTTCGCGCAGCGTCCGCCGTGGTGCAGACAAACAGCACCACGACCAACAGGCCGATGCTCACGACGATGATGCGTCTCATCTGAGAATCCTCCAACTGCTAAAGGTACCGTAACGGTAAACTCATACGCATTGATTGGGATGGCGTCTTTTCCGCGCAGCAACCCCAACGCAGCAGTCTGCTTACTCGCACTGTAACTGTAGAGGTGTTCACAGGGGGCCCGCGAATCTTGCCACAGTCGCCGGAACTCCACGACGGTAGCCATGCAAAGTAAGTCTTGTTGCCCCTGGGTGCCAAGTCAAGTGCGGCTCGGAAAATTCGCCGCGATCCGTGCGTTCCGCGGCGCCCGCCTGGTCCTGCTCGTTTGGCGAGCGATGCGCCGATGGCGCATGGTTCGGCGGGCGGGCGCGAGACCGTGTTCAATTGTACGCGGTCCGGCTTAATCTGGCGGATGCACTGGGCGATCTCGGCGAACTGCTCGGGCAGGGCGGTGTAGCCGGCGAGCACGAAGACCTCCAGCCAGTCATCTCCAGAAGACTTGCGGTGGAAGTCGATCAACCCGCCGAGCATCTGTGCAAAGGTGAGCTCTTCGCGGGGACGATTGACCAGGCGAAACATATTTTCGCCGCCGGCGTCCAGCGAAGGGATGACCAGGTCTGGCGCCCACCAACTGGCAGGCTACTGAACCTCGAACTCCAACTCGCCGATCGAGATGCGGTCGCCAACGCGGAGCCGCCTCCTGCCGATCCGCTTCTGGTTAACCAGCGTCCCATTGCGGCTGTCCAAATCCTCGATGTACCAGGAGGATTTCACCTGGTACAAGCGGCAGTGATGCGACGAAACGGTTGGCAAGGGGATCGCCACGTTGCAGCACGGCAACCGGCCCACGATCAGCGACGTGCCGGTCAGCTTGACCGAGAAGGCGTCGGACATGCCGACCGGCACGAGGCGGCAAACCGCCGACTCGCGGGATGCGCGATGCAGGAAGCAGGCAACACCCAGCCCCGCCACAGCGAGCGTCAGAACGACCACCGCGGGCAGAAGAAGGGCCGCGGACAAGGCCAAGGCAATCGCCGCGAGCAGCAGCGGGGACGGCAATCGCCGCAATGCCGAGCGGCGATTGGCCGGAACCGGCGTGGTGGCTGATGCCGACACCGCGAGACCCCTTAAGAAAGCATGCCGAGCGGATTCTGCCGGTTGGCCAGCGGCATCTCAACCGGCCTGCCGAGGCGGTGCGATTCGAACACCGCAACGATCATCTCCGTGGCGAGCCGGGCGTCTTCGATTCCGGCGAGCGGCTCGCGGTCCTCTTCAATCGCGCGGACCAGGTCCCGGACGGCCAGCACGTTGCCGCCGTGGAGCCCAGCGTTCGGCAGCGGTTCCGGCTTGCCCACGCCGGCACTGGTCACCGGAATCCACTCCGCGCCCGACCGGCCGGGCGACCAGGAGGAGTCGGCCAGCAGGAAGACCTCGGGGATATGCCCCGTATTGAACATCTGCACGATCCCCTTGCTGCCGAAGATTTGCAGCCCGAACCGCGTCGGTGTTCCGCCCGCGTCGCGGATCGAATCAAACGTTGCGGTCACCCCGCTTTCCAGCCGGTAGACGGCGTGCACGCTGTCGCCCGCCAAGAGGCCGATCCCCTCGGCCCCTTCACGCACGTCGGCCGGGCCGACCGGATGGCCGCCCTGTTCCACAACGCCGAAGCACCACCGCGGCCGGCCGCCGAAATGGTGAACCAGGTTGAACATGTGCGTACCGAGCACCCAGAGGTCCTCGCCGCCGCCGCGCCGGTCCTCCTTGCCCCGCGCGCGGAGCTCGAGCAGACGGCCCAGCACGCCGTCCTCAATCAGCTTCTCGACGACCGGCAGCTTCTGGCTGTAACGGGTCTGGAAGGCGATCGCCAGTTTCACGTGGTTCTTCCGGCAGGCGGCGACCATCTCGTCGGCCTCGGCCAGCGTGCGGCACATCGGCTTTTCAAGATAAATTCCCCTCGCGCCCGATTCGGCCGCCGCCACGACCATCTCGCGATGCTGGTCGAGCCACCGCGGGGCGACGGCCACCAGGTCGGGCCGGACCTGGTCCAGCATTTTTCGATAGTCGGCGAATCCTTTCACGTCCCCGAGCCGCTTAACCGCCGCGCCGAGTCCGGCCGGATCGGCGTCGGCAACGGCCACAAGCTGCGTTTCCGGCAGGTCTTGCCAGACGGTGTCCAGCCCGTGGCCGTAATTGCCCCGCCCCGTGTGGCCGATCACCGCGGCGCGGTATTTCGGTGCGGGCTGGCCGGCCGCGTGAACCGCCGCGCGGAGAGCCGCGCTCGAGCCGGCAATCGCCGCCGCGGCGCCCGAAAGGAATCGCCGCCGCCCCAGCTCGCCTGGCCGGGGAGATGATCGACTCTCCGCACGTTGTGGCTGTTGCACTGACGGCTTTTCTGTCATCGTGATCACCTCCCGGCACTGGTCCACGAAACCGATCTGTCAGCCGATTCCTGAAGAATAAGCCGCCCCCTGGCGGCGAGCAAGGGTTGGGCCGCGAGCGGGGGGGGCCGCCGCCGCAGAGCGATCAAGCGTACCGGTCTCATGCCGGTGCGTTGGCAGACGAGCGGTGAAATGCGTAGACTGGGTCGGTCAAACGATTCGCGATCCCCAGGAGGCTGCCATGAACAAGGTCTTGATCATCGTTGGCGACGCCACGGAAACCGTCGATACCCTCTACCCCTACTATCGGCTGATCGAAGCCGGGTTCCAGCCGGTCGTCGCCGCCCCGGAAAAGCGGCGCTACCAGATGGTGCTGCACGAAGTGAAGCCCGGCTGGACGATCACCAAGGAATGGGAAGGCTATTCGATCCAGGCCGACGTGGCGTTTGCCGAAGTCAAGCCGGATGAGTACGCGGGCATCATGTTCTCGGGCGGCCGCGCGCCGGAGTACATCCGCTACGACGAGGACCTGGTGCGGATCACCCGGCACTTCTTCGAGGCCAGCAAGCCGATTGCCTGCGTCTGCCACGGCGTGGAAATCCCCGCCTACGCCGGATGTGTCCAGGGCCGGCGGATGGCCACCGTGGCCAAGTGCAAGTTCGACCTGGAGGTCTGCGGCGGCATCTACGTCAACGAGCCCTGCGTGATCGACGGCAACCTGGTCAGCGGCCGAACCTACCACGACAACGGCCACTACGTCGGCCCCTGGATCAAGATGCTCGAAGCGGCTCGCCAGGGGAGAGAATAGGCAAGGTTCAAAGACGGCCTCGTTCCCAAGCTCCAGCTTGGGAACGCATCGCGGCCTGGCGGCACGAAAGACGCAACTTCTTCCTCCTTCCCGCCTTTCCTCGTTCCCAAGCTCCGGCTTGGGAACGCATCGCGGCCTGGCGGCACGAAAGACGCAACTTCTTCCTCCTTCCCGCCTTTCCTCGTTCCCAAGCTCCAGCTTGGGAACGCATCGCTGCCCGGCTGGGAAATC
>JAMOAF010000880.1 GCA_023621895.1 Planctomycetota bacterium | reverse complement strand
GGCAAGGCGGGCCGCCTGCTGGATCGGCGGCGTGTGTGCCGCCGTGCTGTTGATTTCGTGCGATCGGGCCGCGCCGATCCAGGACGCCGGGCCGGCCGGTTCGCAACCGCCCGGCCAATTGCAGGGGGAGCCGGGCGCCGCCGCGGAGTCCGAGGGGGCGCCGCGCGGGGAGCGCCGCGTTTTCAACTCGCCGCTGGCGGGCGACTGGTACCCGGCCGGCAAGCAGGAGCTGGCCGGCGAGATTGACGGTTACCTGGCCGCCGCGCCCGACCTGAAGATCGAGAATCTTTGCGCGCTGGTGCTGCCCCATGCCGGCTATCGCTGGTCGGGCGCGACGGCGGCCCACGGCGCCCGCCAGCTCCGGAATCGAGCGATCGATCGCGTGGTGGTGATCGGCCCGAGCCACCGGGCGCCGATGGAGAACATGGCCAGCGTGCCCGGCTTCACGCATTACGCCACGCCGCTCGGCGAGGTTCCGCTCGATCGGAAGTTCATCGCCGAACTGCGGAAGCACGCGGAGTTTCAGGAAATTCCCTTCGTGCACGAGAGCGAGCACAGCGTCGGGGTCCAGCTTCCGCTGCTCCAGCGGGTCCTCAGCGACTTCCAGCTCGTGCCGATCGTCGTGGGAGACCTGGACCGGGCCACGGTCCGCAAGATGGGGCGGATTCTCGGCGGATTGGTCGATCAGCGGACGCTCGTGGTGGCCAGCAGCGATTTCACGCACTATGGGGCGAATTTCGGCTATCTGCCTTTTTCGGACGACGTGCCGGAGAAGCTCAAAAAGCTTGACGGGGGGGCGATCGACCGGTTGTGCGAGAAGAACCTCGACGGCTTCCTCGACTACATCGACCAGACCGGCGCCACGATCTGCGGCCGCTGCGCGATCGGCGTCCTCTTGGCGATGCTGCCGGCCGATGCCCAAGTGCGGCAGTTGCACTATGAGACGTCGGGGCGGATCACCGGCGATTGGTCCAGCTCGGTGAGCTATTGCGCGTTCGCGGTGAGCGGCAAGTGGCCGCCGGGCCAGCCCGCTGCGGCCGAGGAGGAATCGGCCGACTTGAGCCCGGCCGAGCGCGCCGACCTGTTGCGGCTGGCTCGCGCCACGTTGACCTGCGTGCTGGAGAAGAAGGAACTGCCGGCGGCGGAGCCGGCGGAGATCAGGGTCACGCCGGCGATGCGGCGGCCCTCGGGGGCGTTTGTGACGCTGCACAAGGGGGGCCAACTGCGGGGGTGCATCGGCGAGGTGGTTCCCACCCGGCCGCTGTACAAGTGCGTGATGGCGCAGGCCATCAACGCGGGGCTCAACGACCACCGTTTCCCGCCGGTCGAGTTGCCCGAGATGGACGCCATCGACATGGAGATTTCGGTGCTCACTCCGCTCCGCCCGGTGACCTCGATTTCGGAGATCGAGATCGGCAGGCATGGCGTGGTGCTGAAAAAGGGGGAGCGCGGGGCGTTGTTTCTGCCCCAGGTGGCCACCGAGCAGGGCTGGGACCTGGAGACGACGCTCGCCCACCTTTCCCAGAAGGCGGGGCTGCCGGAGGACGCCTGGCGGGAGGGCGCGTCGTTCGAGGTCTTCGAGGCGATCGTCTTCGGCGAAAAAGAACCGCGGGCGGGCGCCGCCAGGGCCGGTTCGAAGTAGAAGGAATTTGTTAGCCGCGCTGGACGCGCCAAGACATCTCCCGCGGAACAACAATCGGGACAGTCCCCGCGGGCAATTTCATGAAGCAGTTACGCTCCGCTCTGATCCTTGGTTTGGGCTTTTTCGCCCTGGTGGCACAGACGCTCCTGTTCCGCGATTTTCTCGCCGCGTTCGAGGGGAGCGAGCTGGGCGTGGGGAGTTTCTTCGGCTCGTGGCTGCTGTGGGTCGGCCTGGGCGCCGTGCTCGGCCGCGCCGCCGCCGGCCGCCTGGAGGGCCTGGCGGAGCGATTCGAGCTGACGGTGCTGCTGTACATACCCGCCCTCCTGGCTCAACAGGCCCTGATTGCAGACGCCCGGGCGCTGGGGGGCGTGCCCGCCTACGAGGTCTACCCGTTCGGCCGCATGTTGGCGGTGAGCCTGGTCGCCAACGCGCCGATCAGCCTGGTCACGGGGCTGCTGTTCACGCTGGCGTGCCGCTGGTGGGAGCGCGAAGCGGCCCTGCCGCCGGCGCGCGTCTACATGGTCGAGGCCCTCGGCAGCTTCTTGGGGGGAATTGCCGTGACGCTGCTCCTGGCCCGGGGGGTGTGCACGGAAAGAATCATCGCCTATGCGGCGATCGTGCTGGTGGCGATGTCGGCGATCGGCTGGTTGGCCGGTGAGCGGTCGAAGCGGCCGATCGCGCCGGGCGGAATCCTCCTGGCGCTTTTGGCGGCGCTGGTGGCGGTCAGCCTGGGCGGCCTGCCCGACGCGTGGAGCCGTGCAAGCGATCGGGCGCGGTGGAGCCGGCTGCTTGCGGCGGAGGAATTTCGCGGCAGCTTCACCACGGCGCAGGCGAAATACCTCTACGGCCGGCACGCGGGCCAACTGGTGGTCATGTCGTGGGGCGGCGTCTCGGAGACGGTGCCCAACATCCAGCACGCCTCCGAGATCATCGCCCTCGGGCTGTCGCAGCATCCGACGGCGAAAAACGCACTCATCGTCGGCGGCGATTCGTTGAGCATCTGCCTCCGCCTGGGCAAGCTGCCGCAAATCGGCGAGGTGGTCTGGCTGCACCCCGATCCGGAGTATCCGCGGAGGCTGCTTGAGGTGCTGCCGGCCGAGCTCAAGGCAGGGGCGGAGCGGCTGCACGCGCCGGGCCGGGAGGCGCGCGATTTTCTCCAGGCGCAGGGCCGCCGGTTCGACCTGGTTTGGCTCAACCTGCCGGACCCGACCACGCTGGTGCTGAACCACTACTGGACGCGGGAGTTCTTCGAGATCGTCCGGCAGTCGCTGGCCGAGGGGGGAGTGGTCTGCGCGCGGCTGACCGGCGCGGAGAACTTCATCGGCCCGGAGCGGGCGTTTCTGGGCGCTTCGGCGCTGGCGACGCTCAAGTCGGTCTTCGGCCACGTCGTGCTCAAGCCGGGCGAGGAGAGCTGGCTCGTCGCCTGCGACGGCGAGGGGCTTTCGACCGCGCCGGCCGAACTCCGCGACCGGTTCGCCAAGATCACCGCCGCCGCGGAGGTCTACCCGCCCGAAGGCCTGATGTCGCTCTACGTGCCGGACCGCGCGGAGTTTCAACTGGAGGCGTACGGCCAGACGGCGGCCAGCGCGCCGGAGACCCTGCTGCTCAGCCGCGACGAGCGGCCGATTTCGCTGTTCTTCAGCCTGCTGTTGGCCTTGCGCCGGACGACGCTGCTCTCCTTCGCGCGGACCGTGCCGGTGCTGCATCGCGCCGGAATCTGGATCGCCGCCTGCCCGATCGTGATCTATGGACTGCTCCGGCTGCTCTACATGCTGGCGCCGCGCGGCGGCCGGGCGACGCGGGAGTCGATCATCGCCGCCGCGGCCTTCGACGGCCGGTTCCTGGTCTTCGCCACGGGGCTGGCCGGCATGTCGCTGAGCATCGTCCTGATGTTTCAGTACCAGTCGCGGTTCGGCTCGCTGTTTCTCGACATCGGGCTGATCTCGTCGCTGTTCATGTTCGGGTCGTTTGCCGGCAGCATGTTGACCGAGCGGCTCCTGCGGCGCGGTCCGGGCGAGCCGCGCGGGCTCCTGCCGGCTTGCCTGTTGCTGAACCTCGCGCTCATCGGGCTGGTGGCGGCCGTGCCGGAAGGGGCGCCGCGGGCGGCCTACGCGGCCCTGTTTGTCGGCGGCGGCCTCTTCGTGGGCGTGTATTTCCCGATCGGGGCGGCGCGGCTCCGCGCGGCCGGCCAGTCTCCAGCCGCCTCGGGCGCCAGCCTGGAGATGCTCGATCACTGGGGCGGCGCGGCGGGGGCCTTGGCTTCCGGCTGGCTGCTGCTGCCGCTGCTGGGGACCTGGCTGACGCTGGGCGTGCGTGCTGGCCCTGTTGATCGGCGTGAACCTGGTTCCGCTGGCGGTCCGCGCGCGGCCGGCGCGGCTGCCGGCCGGGGCGGACTGGTTCGACCGGCTGGTCCGCCCGGCGGGCTATGCACTCTTGGGCGCGGCGGCTTCGGTGCTGGCGGCCTCGCAGATCGCCGCGGCGGCCGGCGAGGAGGACGAGCGCGTGCTCGAGGCGGCTCGGGCGATGACCGCCAGCGAGAACCTCGTTGAGGCGACGGCCGTGGGGGAGGATGGCAGCACGCTGCGGTATTGGGTCGTCCCCGAGTCGGATCGCGGCGACGGCGGCTACGTGTTCAGCACCGAGTCGCTCGGCGGCGGCGCTACAGGCTACGGCGGCCCGGTCGTGATGGCGGTCTACGTT
>JAMOAF010000925.1 GCA_023621895.1 Planctomycetota bacterium | reverse complement strand
GCTGGTCGCTCCTTTCGGGCGACTGCGTCTTGTGGACAGCGGCCGGCCTTTCAAACGGGTCGGCGGAGCTTTCTGCTTCGGCGAGGCTTGGGCCCAGTTCCGATTCGACTCGCCGGCGCAGGTCGGGCAGAATCTCTAGCCAGGGGGCGAGGGGGGCGCGGCAGGGCGAATCGCCGGCGAGCGAGCCGAAGAGCGGGTCGATGTCCGCCCGCGAGCGGCCGTAGACCGCGGCGGCCTTCTCGGGCTGGCCCGAGTCGAGGGCGGCGATCACGTAGGCGAGCCGGATCGCCGGCCGCAGAAGGGCAGCCGCCGGCTCTCCGTCCAACCGGACGAGGACCTCTTCGGCCAGGTCGCTGCGCCCCGCTTCGACAAGAGCCAGCGCGTGGGCGAAGACTCGGTCCGCGCAGTGCGGATCCCTGGCCATGGCGAAGACGAATTGCTCCCACGCTGCGTCGACTTCGCCCCAATCGAGCCGCTTCTGACCGAGGTGCAGATGGCCGCGGACGTCCTTAGGCGCGGCCTCGCTTTCGAGCCGCTCGCGGCGGGCCCAGTTCTCTTCCCAGCCGAGGCGGCGGCGGCCGTTGGCCAGAAAGGCGGGGCCGAGGCGCCGAAAATAGCGCCGGTAGGCCGCGCGCCGCTGCCCGTCGTTCCAGGAGCGGCTAGGGCAAACCATGCCCAGCGACTCCATCCGCTCGGCCAGCAGCCGCGCGATCCGCTGGTGGGAGCTGATGTTGGGATGGACATGGTCCATGAAACAGTTGTTGCCGGGAATCCCCTCGGGGCTGATCTGCGCCGCCAGCGACTCCGCGTCGACCAGCGGTGTTGCTGTTTCCTCAGCCACGCGCTTGAGCTTGTCGTGCAGCGGCTGGATCATCCGCAGGGGGCAGATGTCAAGCTCCCTGGCCTGACAGTAGTAGCGGCGCGCCTCGTCGAATCGCCCCAGCCAGTCGAAGACGCGAGCCATCCGGTAGGCGAGCAGGGCGTACTGGTCGTCGATCGATTCCGCCTTGCGGTAGGCGCCGAGGGCCTCGTCGAGATTCGTGTCTTCAAGCACTCGCCCCTGGTCGAACAGCGCCTGCCACGCCTGGAGCGATTCGGCCGAAAGGCCGGCCTTGTGTTCCGACTTGAAAGGCGGGCAGTCGCGGAGGTTCTCGCCAAGATTCACGAGAATCAGCGGAACGCCCGCTTGCCGGCAAGTGTTCACCATCCGCCGCAGCGACCGCTCGTATTCGTCGATCACGTTCCGCCGCCACCGCTCGTCGCGGTGGTAGGAGCTGTAGCCGTCGGCGTCGTCGAGCCGGGCTTCCACCTCGGAATCGAGCCAGGATTGATCGGCGCGGCCCTGGCCCTCCTCACCGCGGACGATCCGCCGGGCGAGCACCACCGTCCTGAGCCGGGAGCCCCTTTCCACTGCCCAGTTGAGCCACCGGGCGCGATTCTTGACCGTCTGGTAGCTGCGGTCTTCGAGAAACTCGTTATGCCCCGTGGCAACGATCACCAGGTCGGGATCGTACCCGAGAACCTCGTCGAGAATTGCCGTTAGCCGGTAGCTGGCATACGACAGGCCGCCGCAGTTGACCGTTTCGTATTGCCGCGCCGCGTCGCGCCCATCGAGTTCGATCTCGAGCCATTTCAGAAAGGCGGAGTCGGTCTCGTAGGGCCGCCCGCGGACCGTCGAGCCGCCGAGGCCGAAGATGCGGAAGGTACGTTCGGGTTTTTCGCGCGCAAACTGCTGGCGGCCGAAGAACAGTTGCCGGCTGCGGGCCGTGCAGTAGGTCGCCCCGTCTTCTTCGAGCTCAAACAGCGGGCTGGCGCTGCCGAACCCCACCAGGGCGTCGTCCGCCCGCCGGTCCGCTACGCCCAGCAGGGCCAAGGCGGCTTCAAGAAACGCCAGAGGCGCCAGCGCCAAGAGGACCGCCCCGAGGGGAAACGCCAACCGGCGCCACCTTCGCGGGCGGACTTGGCTTGAGCAGGCTCGGGTTATGCTCGTTGACGCGCCAGCCGGCATGATTGGAAATCCGCCAGTTTTGGCCCATAATCGAAGAGAAAGTCTGATCGAAAAGGCCCAAGTTGCCTCCCACAGAGTAGCTTAGCTCACCACCGCCGCGGAGTGTAGGGCATGAATGGCGAACAAGACCTGGCCGGCCGGATGGCCGCTCTCGAGCGGCGCCTGAACCAGCGAGCGCTCGGGCGGTTTCGCCGGCTGGCACGTTCGCCCGGCTGGCTGGCCGTCGCCCTGGTGCTGACGCTGAATCTCTGGATGGTCTGGGAGGGCCAGCGGCGGGCGGCGAGCGAACGGATTCAAAACCACTTCTGGGTCGTCTGCCAGCCGGGGGCCACCGGCGAAGAGCGCCGAGCGGCCCTGACCGCACTGGTGCGAGCAGGCAACCGCCAGTGGCGGAGCGCGCAGCTCCAGCACCTGGATCTGCGCGAAAGCCGGTTCGACGGCGCGGCACTCGATTGGGCCGACCTGGAGGGCTGCGATCTGACCGATGCGTCGATGGTCGCCGCCAGCCTGCACGGCGCCAATCTGCAACTGGGCAGGCTCCGCCGCGCCGATCTCTCTTCAGCCGACCTGTCCGAGTCGTTCCTCCGCAAGGCCGATCTGATCGAAGCATCGCTGCGAAAGGCCAACCTGCGGAGCGCTTCCCTCGAACAGGCCGACATGAAGAAGGCCGACTTCGAAGAGGCCGATCTCAGCGAGGCAAACGTGCTCCTGGCGGTGCTCGCCGGCGCCAACCTGAAAAGAGCCCGACTCGCTTGGGCCAACCTCGACGCCGCCGACTTCTCCGGCGCCGACGTTGCCGGCGCCAATTTCGAGGGCTCATCGATCCGCGACGCCTACTTCGCTGACTGCAACTGGTGGCGAGCCGTGGGGCTGCCCTCGGCAGCGATCGAACGCTTCAAGACAGAGTTCGCGCCCACGGCCGAGACGCCGGAAGGGCTGCGGAAAGACTACCAGGAGTGGCTGCGGAAGGCCAATGGCGGTGAGTAGCCCGAATTATACCCATCGAACGGAGTTCAGTCCGTCTCGCAGCGCAGCACGTATTGTATGAACAGACCGGGCTAGCCTTTCTCCGGTCCAGAACTGGCCCAGAGCATCTCCACCTGGTCGTTGACCGGTTGGCCGAGACGCATCCGCGTCAGGACCCGCTGGCGGACGAGGCCTTGCCCTACGGCCCAGCGCGTGGCGGCCGCGTTGGGCTCGGGGATGTCGATGAACACCGTCGTCGCCGAAAACCGGTTGGCGGCCGCGTTGAGAAGCCGCTCGCCCGTAGCGGCATCTCGCGCAGCGGCCGGGCCGATTTGCACCGCGCGGCTTCCCGGCCGGGCGAACAGGTACCCAGCCAGGTCGCCCCTTTCCGCGGCGATCGGGGTCCATGCGGATTGTTCCCCTGCGAGCGCCTCGAGCAGCGCTCGGCGGTCCGTGCCGGTCACCTCGCGATCGAGCCGGCAGACTCGATCGAGGTCTCGCCCCGAATCGGTTGCCTTTTCCCCCGCCGCGGCGCCGCGCGGCATCCCCTCGAACCGCCAGAGGTCGTACTCCACTTGAAAACCGTAGTCCGCATAAATCGGCCGCCCGAGCGGCGTGGCGTCGAGGCGGATCGTGCTCGCTCCGCAATCTTTCAAGAGAGCCACGGCACGGTCAAGCAGGCTGGTGCCGATTCCCTGATGCCGCCAGCGCTTGTCGACCAGGAGCATCGCAATCCAACCGATCGTCCCAAAGAGGAAGGTGGCGACGGTGCCAACTGCCGCGCCGCCCCGTTCGGCAACCAATGTCCCGCCTTGCGACAGCGCGAGGAAGCGCCGCCAGTCGGCCTCGGTCTGGTTCCAACCGGCTTCAGTCTTCAGCCGCATTCCGAAAGGTATATCGGCGGCGGTCATGGGGCGGAATGTCGGGGGCATTTGAGGGTTCAGGGTTCAGGGTTCGGGGTTCGGGGTTCGGGGTTCGGGGTTCGGGGTTCGGGGTTCAGTTTTTCATGCCTACCTCGTTCCCAAGCTCCGGCTTGGGAACGCTCCCCCGGGTGGAAACTGAAAACTGACAACTGACAACTGACAACTGACAACTGA
>JAMOAF010000455.1 GCA_023621895.1 Planctomycetota bacterium | reverse complement strand
GATACGATCGAGTGGGCAACCTGGCAGGCCCTGGCGACAAGTGAGGGCAACGAGACGATCAGCAACTTCTGAAATCCGGTTGCCGTGACAAGAGCAAGGAGAATTCTCGATGAACGTGCGCGATATTGTGTTGTTCGTGGCCGGGTGCGCGATGATCCCGCTGGTGGCCGGATGCGGTGGTGGTGAACCGGTTGGCGACGTCGCGGGCGAGGTGGTCTTTGACGGCCAGGCGGTTCCGGCGGGCATGGTTTCCTTCGAATCGACCGATGCAGCCGCGCCACCCCGCAACGCGCCGATCCAAAACGGCAAGTACGAGGCGGCGGCATTGCCACCGGGAAAATATCTCGTGCGGATCAGCGCGGGGCAGGAGCCGCAGGCGCCGCCGGACGTCCATTCATCGCCCAATTTGCAGGGTCCGGAGGCAAAAGACACCAAATTCGTGCCGCTCCTGCCACAGCAATGGAACGTGAACAGCAAGCTTAGCGTCGAGGTGAAGCCGGGCAAGAATACCTTCCATTTTCGCGGAGATAAAAGCGGAGAGCCCCGGGTCGAGACTGGGGCGAACGGCTCGTGATCTTCGCGTAGAAAAAACAGAGATTCGCGCAACAACCGTGCCGGCTCGGGCCTCTATCGCCGTTCCGCGTCGGAGGCCCGGATATCCAGGCTCCGGGCGTCGTATTGCAGCGGGTGGCTGGATCGGCTGACCTCGTAGACCGCCACGGATGCCCCCTGCGTGACGATCCCCAGGGGTCTTCCGGCCGTTTCGTGCACGCTGAACTGGTCGATTCCGTCGATCGTCAGCATCCATGTCCCGTCCAGTTTCCGGGCGCCGAGGCGGTGCACCCGCCCGTCGTTGAACCAATCGCCCCGGGCGGGCTGGCCCTGCGCCATCTCCAGTTGGCCGCCAGCGCACTCGATCCACGCGACGTGGTTCGTGGGGTTGTCTCGCGCCGCGCCGGCGCCCATCTGAAAAATGAATCCCTTGTAGTTCCGCGGATCCTCAAATTCCATCAGCAGGCCGATCCGGTTGGGCGCAGCGGCGAAGCGGCCGGTGAACCGGTAGGTGAAGTCGACGGCCGCGGCCGGACGGTCGGGCCAAAGGGCCAGCGCCGGTTCGTCGCCGGCGTCGGCCTGGTAGAGCGTGTTCTCCTTGGCCGCGTCGAATGCCGAGAGCGGCGTCCTGATGAACCAGATATGGCCGCCGGAAGGCGGGGTGCGGGTCTCGTAAATCACGGTCCCAATCGAATCTTCGTCGAGCTGCACGCTGGCGGGATAGGAGCGATCGCCGCCGATGGCCATCGTGCCATCAAACAGCTCGACGCTGTTCTCCACGTCCCATGTCCGGCCGTGGTCCCGCGATACGACGAGCCGCTCGTTGCGGCGTTCACGGAACGAGAAGCTGCACAACAGCCGGCCATCGCTGAGCGTGATCAGGTCGGCTGGGGTGAACTGCGAGGGGATGCCGTTCATCCGGGCCTCGGACCACGTGCGCCCGTTGTCCGTCGATTCGATCTGGAACAATTGCGGGTCGACATTCGAGCGAATCAAGGCCACCAGCCTGCCATCGGCTGCGCGCGCGACCGTCACTTCGTCGGCGATGTTCCGCTGGCCCCGCGGCGTGGCGGCGATTTCCTCGAAGGCCCTCGTCTTGGGATTCATCATGGCGAAGAAGGTTGCAGCCGTCGGCTCGCTCGTCGACTCCGAATACGGCACCAGCCACTTGCCGTCTCCCAGGTCGAGGACGGGACTCCGCGTATGGACATCTTCCGTTTCGCTCACCCGGAACGGCTCGCACCAGGTGCGGCCGTCGGCGTCGCTGGTCGTCATCCAGGCAAAATGGTGCCGGCCGCGGAGATACTTGTCGAAGATCACCACCAGCCTGCCGTCCTGCATCACGGAAATGGCGGCGTTGCGATCGTCCATCAGCGGATCGTCGGCGACCAGCTCGGGCTGGCCCCACGTCTTGCCCAGGTCGCCGGAGCGAACCAGCATCACGCGGCCGTCATCCGGATTTCCGCTGGCGTGGCTATATCCTTCCCGGTAGACCACCAGCAGCGTGCCCTGTTTCGTCCTGCAAATTCCGGGAAAGGCCACGTGCCGTTCGGACGCGACCGCGGGGACCGCACACCGCCGCGACTCCGGCCTGGTCAGCGGCCTGGACTGCCACTGGCCGCCCGTGAACCGCCACTGGCCGGGCAGAGAGCCCCCGCCGAGCGCGGCGAACGATTCGACATCCGTCCTCCACGCCTCGGCCTGCCGGCGTGGCGCATCGGGGTTTCCGAAGTAGACGAAGTATTCGACCGACTGGCACCAGGGCACGTCGACGGGGAAACGGATCTCAGCGCGGTCGACGACCGTGGCGCCTTCCTTCTGCCCCACCCGGATCGGCGTCACCCACGACGGCGCCGGTTGGTTCTCTGCGTTGACCACGACCACGTCCGTCGCGCCAAAGCTGCCGTCGGCGCGGGGCTCGAAGGCGTGGGCGCGGCCGGCGAAATCGAGACGCACGAGCGCGATCGCCTGGCGGCGGTCGTCGTCGCCCGGCTCCTGGACCTTCAGCGGGATGCGCCATTGCCAGTGTTCGTTCCACCAGGGCACAGGCGCTTTCGCCGCGCCCTGCTGCACATCGCCGCGGACCTGCCAACCTTCAAATCGCACCACTCCTTGGCCGGCGCGGACCCCGGCATAACCGGCAGTCTCGGTGACGCCATCGACCTCGGTCACCAGGCGGTCATCGAGATAGACCCTCGCTTTCGTGCCCACGCAATGGACGCGGCCAGCGTGCCATCGGCTCGTTTCCAGCCCGATCGCTGGAATGCGGGCGAGGTGTTTCGACGCGCCGGCAGACCAGCGCGTGACGAGCAACTGGTCGTTGCGGCTGTCGAAATGGGCAAAGAAGAAGTGGTCGTTGTCGACCGCGCGAAAGACGATGCCCGCCGCCCGGACGCCGCTGCCGACCGGCTCAATCTGGAACCGCACACGGATGTCCGCATTGGCAAAGCGCTCGGCCGTGCACAGGCTCCACGCGCCGTAGAGCGACGGGTCCGACTGGACGTACTCGCCTCCCTTTGCCTGCCATTGGCCAGTCGCCGGTTGCCACGCGCCGTCGTCCCAGCGGGGTTCAGCGGCAATTGTCGGCGCGGCGGCGATTGCCAGCAGAAGCGGGCACAAACTGGCTGCGTGCGGTGTGCGGAATTTCATCGCGGTTGCTCCTTGGCGCCCCTACCCAAACAAGAATTTCAGCGTGTTCGTGTTGGTGACGGCGCGCCGCTCTTCGTCGGTCAAGAGGTCGAGCGCGGCCAATTCATCCTCGTACGTGGCCTTCAAACGGAAGTCCTCGAAATCGTCCGGACCTTCGCCCTGGCGGCGGCGGACGATGTAACTGTAAGCCGGCGCATCGGAGCCCCAGAGAATCGTCTCCGGATAGGCGTCGACCAGCCCTTTAATGACCCGGCGGTGGTCCGAATAGTCGGCGTCGAAGCGGTCCGGACCGGCCGCGATCAAGAGGCTGTTTTCGCGCGCCAACTGCACCTGAATCGTCGCGGCCGACGTGTCGACCCAGACGTTGTCCATCCGGGCCGCGCGATCCAGGTAGCCGCGATGGAAGGCGATCGAGTGCGCCAGGCAAAAGCGCACCTGCGGGTTTGCCTCGACCACCTGGAAAACCAGCCTGGCGTGCGAGAACGTCTCGCGGGGATCGGCAGTCGTGTGCAGTAGAATGGGGATATCGCGCGAGCGGGCGAAGTCAACCAGCGGGCGGCCCTCGTCAAGAAGCCGCGTGACCGGCATCTGGCAGAGCACCGGCGAGATCTTGATGCCGTAGATCGGGTAGTCGGCCTCGAGCCGGCGGATCGCATCGAGCTGCGCGTCGACCAGACGGCCCGGGTCGGCGCAAACGAACGGCAGGAAGCGCCCCTTCAACTCGGGGCAGCAGTCGAACAGCTCGCGCATCAGCAGCGCGTTTTCGGCGGCGTACGGCACTGGCGAGACCGGTTCAGCCGCCGGCACGGCGCTGCCGGCAATCATCTTCTGCACGTCGAAATACAGCTCCGGCCCAAACGGGAAGATCACGTTCACGTCT
>JAMOAF010001144.1 GCA_023621895.1 Planctomycetota bacterium | reverse complement strand
AGCTATCGCGAGTTGGTCGCGGCCGGTTATCCGCGCGATCGGGCTTACGCCCTGCCGAGCGGTGTCCCGCTCCCCGGGCTGGCCAATCCGGCGGCGCGCCAGGCGGCTCGGGAGGCGCTCGAGTCGGTCAATCCATTGCTGCATTGCCCCCCCGGCGCTCCGGTGGCCGTGTATACTGGGAGGTTGGACGATCCGCAGAGTCCGGGCATTGCCGTGGCGGCCTGGCGCCAAGTCGCCCAGCGGTGGCGAGCGGCTCGGCTATGGTTGATCGGCCCCCATGCCAACCAACCGGAACTGAACCGCCGGATCGAGGCGGCCGACCTGGTCGGCCGCGCGGTGATCCCGGGTGCGTTCGCCGACGTGGAAGAAGTGCTGGCGGCGGCCGACGGGGTAATCGTGCCCGACGGCGATTCCGACGCGCCGCTACTGTTGCTCGAAGCGATGGCCTCGCGCGCGGCGGTCGTGGCGATCGACAGCCCGGACAATCGCTCCCTGGCCGGCGGCGGCCGTTTCGCCCGCCTCGTGCCGCCCGGCGACCCGCGGCCGCTGGGAGACGCCCTGGTCGAGCTGTTCGATTCAGCCTGTGACGCCGCGCGGCTCGGCGCCGCGGCGCGCGAGCACGTCGGGCGGGAGTACGGGATCGATCGCGCCGTGGAGGAGCACCTGGCGCTGTTCTCATCGTTGGCACATCACAAGCGGAGTCTTGATCGATCGTGAAGAAGCGGATTCTGGAGATCATCCCCACGCTCGACCGTGCGGGAGCCGAGAAACAGCTCTGCCTGCTGGCCGCCGGCCTGCCGGCCGGCGAGTTCGACCTGCACGTCTGCGCGCTGACGCGTGGCGGGCCGCTACGGGCCGACCTGGACAAGGCGGGCATTCCCACGACGGTGATCGGCAAGCGCTGGAAGCTCAGTCCGCGGGCATTCTGGCAACTGAAGCGATTTGTCAAACAGTGGCGGCCGGACCTGATCCACACCTGGCTGTTCGCCGCCAACGCCTACGGCCGGGCCGCGGGAATCCTCTGCGGGGTGGAGTGCCTCGTGGCGGGCGAGCGCTGCGCCGACCCCTGGAAGAGCCGCCGCGACCTGGCAATCGACCGCTGGCTCGCGCGGCGGACCCGGCGGATCGTGACCAACAGCAGCGGCGTCGTGGATTTCTATGCGCGGCACGGCCTGCCGCGAGAGAAGTTCACCGTCATCCCCAACGGGGTCCTTCCCCCCAAACCAAGCCCGACTTCCCGAGACTGCCTGCTCGAGGAGCTCCGGCTGCCGCCGGATGCGAGGCTGATCGGACTGGTGGGCCGGCTCTGGCCGCAGAAACGGGTCGACGACGCGATCTGGGCCGCCGATCTGCTCAAGCGGGTCCACGCCAGCGCCCACCTGCTGATCCTTGGCGACGGCCCCTTGCGCGACCGGCTGCGCCGCTTCCGCGACAAGTCACAGGTCGCCGACCGCGTGCATTTCCTCGGCCAGCGCGAAGATGCCTGGCGGATTCTGCCGCATTTTGACGTCCTCTGGTCGACCAGCGCGTACGAAGGCCAGTCCAACGCGATCATGGAGGCCATGTCGCACGCAATTCCGGTCGTGGCCACCGACATCGCCGGCACTCGCGACCTGGTCGTCGATGGCCAGACCGGCCTGCTCGTGTCAGCGGCCAAGGCCGACCAGGAGCGCCGGCGCGCGACCTTCGCCAAGCATACCCTGAAGCTCCTGGAAGACGCCCAGCTCGCCCGGCGGCTCGGCGAGGCCGGCCGCCGGCGGATGGAGACGGAGTTCACCGTCGAGCGGATGGTGGCTCGCCATGCGGAGCTTTACCGGGAATTGCTCCTGTAAAGCGGACTAATCTTCAAGGCTCAATTCCCAATGGCCACGAGCGGGCGACGGTCGGCCGCCGGCTTGAAGCAGCGGATTTTGGAACCTGAACCTTGAATACCGGGTTTTGAACCTTGCCGAGAATCCAGGCCGAGCGCGGCCCGTGATTGCGGCCGCAGCCCGCCGAGCGGCCGAGACCCCTGCTGGCGGGAGGCGAGGGGATTGACCAGGGGCCTGCCGGCTGGTGATAATGGGGATTTTATCGCGCGGCCGCGGCCGCGTCTTCTGGTTTGCCTCCGCTCGATGGTGCACGAATGACGCAACGCTCTGTCGCTCTCCTTCTTGGAACGGCCCTGCTCTGGGCGGCCGTTGCCGCCTGGCCGGCGGCGGTTGGGGCTTCGCCCGCCCCGGGCTCCAACGCTCCTGCCAGCGCTGCCGAAACGGAGGCGTCCGGCGCCGCCGGGCACGGCCAGGAGACGTCCGACTCCTGGTCGATGGTCTTCGTGCTGCTGCTCTCGACGTTTATCGGCATTGGCGTGATCGCGCGGGTGTCGCGGCTGCTGCACACTCCCCTGATGTCGATCACCAACGCGATCTCGGCGATCGCCGTCGTCGGATCGATCATCGTCACGGGGACCGATTTTCCGGTGCATATCCGCATCATCGGAGCGATTGCCCTGTTCGCGTCGATGACGAACATCGTCAGCGGCTTCTTGATCACCGACCGGATGCTGAAGATGTTCAAGCAGACCCGCGGGGAGGCCAAGTCATGAGCCACGGCATGGTGCAACTTGCGTACCTGGTGGCGACGGGACTGTTTGTCTTCTCGCTCCACTGGATGAATAGCCCCAAAACGGCCCGCCGCGCGGTGCTTGCCGGCGTGGCGGCCATGACACTGGCCGTGCTTGCCACCTGGTTCCAGCCCGGCGTCGTGCATCACCTCTGGATCATCGTGGCGATTGCGGCCGGGTTCGCCGTCGGCATCCCGCTTTCGCGGGTGCCGCTGACCGCCGTGCCCCAGCGAACCGCCCTCTCGCACGCCTTCGGCGGCCTGGCCGCCGGACTGGTCGGCGCCGCCAAGTACTTCCTTTGGCTCGGGGAAGGCTCGTCGCAGCTTACCGCCTTCCGGATGACGGCGATTGTCGCCGAAGTGATCCTCGGCTTCGTCACGCTCACCGGGAGCCTGATGGCCGCCGGCAAGCTCCAGGAGATCAAGTGGATTCCCCAGCGGCCCGTGACCTACCCCTTCCAGAACGTGGGCAACATCGGCCTCTTGTCCGCGGCCGTTCTGATCGGGCTGGCGCTGGTCCTCAATCCGACCGCCGGGTGGGCCCCGGCCGCCTTCATCGTGCTGATCCTCTTGGCGCTGGTCTTCGGCGTGCTCCTGATCATCCCGATCGGCGGGGCGGACATGCCCACCGTGATCTCGATCCTCAACTCCTATGCCGGCCTGTCGGCCGTGGCGATGGGCTTCGTTCTCGACAACAAGCTGCTGATTACCGCCGGGGCGCTCGACGGCTCCAGCGGCCTGATCCTCTCGATCATCATGTGCCGGGCGATGAACCGCTCGTTCACCAACGTCCTCTTCGGGGCCTTCGGCAAGGTCCAGGCGGCCGCCGCCGGCACGGAGGAGCGAGTCTACAAGGCGGAGACGATCGAAGGCGCCTCCCAGGTCCTCGAACAGGCTAGCACCGTCGTGATCATCCCCGGCTACGGGATGGCCGTGGCCCAGGCCCAACACCGCGTGCGCGACCTCTACAACGAACTGACCAAGCGCGGAATCCAGGTCAAGTTCGCCATCCACCCGGTCGCCGGGCGGATGCCCGGCCACATGAACGTCCTTCTGGCCGAGGCCGAGATTCCCTACACCGACCTGATCGAGATGGACGAGATCAACCCCGACATGCCCCAGACCGACGTGGCCCTGGTGATCGGGGCGAACGACGTGGTCAACCCCGCCGCCCGCTACGACAAGAGCACGCCGATCTACGGCATGCCGATCATCGACGCCGACAAGGCCCACGCCGTGTTCGCCATCAAGCGGAGCAAGAATCCGGGGTTTGCCGGCATCGACAACGAGCTCTACTTCCAGGACAAGACCTTCATGCTCTTCGGCGACGCCAAGGCCGTGGTCGGCGACCTGGTCAAGCAGCTCTCCGGCGGCTCCGGAATGCACTAAACGCACCCATCCACAATCCGCGGCAACCGGCTAAATCGACCTGCGTGATTCGTGGAAAAAGCGGCTGCTATTCAGATAGCCGCGTGGGCTTGCCC
>JAMOAF010000882.1 GCA_023621895.1 Planctomycetota bacterium | reverse complement strand
CGGCCGCCTTGGCTGTCGAAGATGCGAACCGACCGGTCTCCGGCCGCGAGAATCCGGTCCTCAAGGCCAACCGCCACCGCGCTGGCGTCTTTCAAGCCCGAGTCGATGCAAAAAACCTCTTCGTAGGCGATCAGGGCCGGGTCGACCTGCTTGTACTGGTCGATCTGGTAAACGAACTTCTCTGGCAGGCCGTGACCGTTTCTGCCGGACCGGTCGATCAGCCAAACCGCCAGCCCAGCCACGAGCGCGGCGGTTGCGACGACGACGATTACACCGAGACCTGCGGGCCGGACGGCGGGTTGGTTCGTCATGGGGCCTCCTGGGCACTGCTGGACGGTCGGGTCAGGGGGTCACGGAGCGGCAAGCCGCAAACACTTCATCCGCACCAGGTCGCGGAGAACCAGGCGCCCCTCGGCAAGGGCCATGGGGGCCCAGGCGTCGTGGGCGTCTTCAAGAACTTGGAACTGGCCGAGGACCCGGTAGGCGTCGGCTGCGGCTTCCGCCACGGTCAACCGGCCCTGGTCGTTGAGCAGGAGAATCAATCCGTCGGCGATCATGTAAGGGCCGCGGCCGAACTTGTCGCGGCCGCTGTTCCAGATTTCCTTGCCCTCCAGGTCCATGCAGACAAGCTGCTCGCCGCCCGCCTTCGTGCGCACGCCGTAAAGATGGCCGTCGTAGAACACGGGCGTATGCTGCTCCGATTCGAACTGCTTGGGCTTCAGTTCAAACAGGCTGCTGATCGCCAGCCCGCCGCCGGCGGCGCCGAGCTGCATCATCCGGGCGCCGGCGGCGTAGCCGCCGCAGAAGAAAATCCGGCCATCGCCGATGTCCACCGGCGTGGGACAGGTCGCCATCTTGCCGACCCACTCCGTCGTCCGCCACAACGTGCGGCCGTCTTCCGCGGAAACGCCGATCACGCCTCCCGAGCCGCAATAGACGTACATCTTCCGGTCGGCGAAGGTCATCGGCAGGATCGAGACGTGCGTCATCTCCCAATTGTCGGCCTTCTCCGACTCCCAGACCGGCTTGCCGGTCTTGATGTCAACGGCAACCAGGCACGCTTTTCCGCAGGGAGCGAGGATCACGCGGTCGCCATCGATCAGGGGGCACTGCCCGGCATACCAGTTGGGCGCCTTGGCGTGGTACCGGCCGGCCAGGTCGAGCAGCCAGAGGCACTCGCCCGACTCGACGTTCCAGCACGCCACGTGGCACTTCGGGCCGAACGAGACCACGTATGGACCGGAGACCGCCGGCACGGTCCGCGACATGCCGTGGTTTTCCACCACTTCGACGGGATAGCTGTTCCGCCAGATCTCAGCGCCGTCGTCCAGCGAGAAACACCGCATCGTGTCGGCCATCGCGGCCGGGTCGTAGTCGAGCACGAACACGCGGCCCTGATCGATCGCCGCGCCCGCATGGCCCGGACCAAGCTCGACGCTCCAGAGCGTTTCCGGGCCGGCCGCGGGCCAGGTCCGCGCCAGCGACGGACCGCCAGTGGAGATGGCGTTCCGGTCCGGGCCGCGGAACCAGGGCCAGCTTCCCTTGACCGGCGAGGGCTTGCCGCCAAGCATAACCGGGCCGGTCGGCTGCGGGGGCGGTTCCCGCGCCAGATCGCCGCGCCCCGGCACGCCGTCCGCGCCCGGCAGGCGGGGCGCCAATTCCATCCGGCGGCCAACACTAAGCCAAAGCCCCAAGGCTAGGATCCCTAGCGCGGCAAGAACGGAGGGGAGCACAATTTCGACGCTTCCCTTTTTGATCATTGTGATTCTCGAAGGACACGCTTAGGGGGCGCCTCGCCACAACCTGAGAGCCCGAGAACACGCACGGCGCCCGGGCTATCACCAGGCCGCCGATCGACAGATGGGCCGCGGGACCGGCCGAATCAGGCGGGATTTCGGCAAAATGGGGCTCCCGGCAAGCGCGCCGTCGTCTTGGCGCACAACGCCAGCCGCTCCGGAAACCCGGGTGTGTATTTCTTGGATATCCGGCGGCAGGGCAAATGTCAAGGCGCTACGCCGATTCCCCTTCTTCTGGTTCCCAAGCTCCGCCTTCCTGGTTCCCAAGCTTCCTGGTTCCCAAGCTCCAGCTTGGGAACCTGCTCGCCTTCGCCGGCGCAAGACCCAACCAGAGACGCCCCCTCTCACCAGCGGGCCACGATTGCCCCCGACTACCTCTTCCTGGTTCCCAAGCTCCAGCTTGGGAACCTGCTCGCCTCCGCCGGCGCAAGACCCAACCAGAGACGCCCCTCTCTCACCAGCGGGCCACGATTGCCCCGACTACCTCACCATCTTTACCGTCTTTGTGTCCTTCGCCGGACGGGCCGCCGACAACTTATACCGATTGTTCCGTTTCTGTGGCGCGGCGAATCGTCGGCCCGCAAGCATTATGCCGGTTCTAATAATGCTCCGGCCTGTGCGGTTTCGATGAGCTGTTACAGTGGTTCCGAGTGTGGCGTTGCGCGCCAGTCCGCTTGGAGTGCCGAGCCGGTGGACTTGTGGGCCAACGCCGCTTGCGTCACCGGTCCGTCTCAGTGGAGATATCAGTATGCATCGAGGCAGTGGCAAGTGGTGTGCCTGCTTGGCCGGGACGCTTGTGGCCATCCTGTCAACCGGCGCGAACGCTCAGCTCGTCCAGCCGTCCGGGGGAGGCGATCGTCTTACCGCGCAGCCGGCAACCGCGCAACTCCCCCTCGCCGATCCACGGTTCGACGCCCAACCGGTAAGCGGACAGCAAGCCGGGGCGGACCTGGCCGCTCGGGTCGCGGCACTCGAAAAGGCCCTCCAGAAGGCCGCCGACAAGGAGGCCGAAAACAAAAAAAAGGCCGCCGCCAAGCCGTCGGTGACCATCGGCGGGCGGGTCTTCCTCGACAGCGTCTGGTTCAACGACAACGCGGCGGCTGAGGCGGCAGCTCCCGATGGATACGGCTCGGCCAGTTTGCAGGACACGGTCTACTTCCGCACCGCCCGACTGCACGCCGAAGGGGAGATGTTCGAAGTCTACAGCTATAAGATCGAGCTGGACTTCGCCGACCGCGAGCTGTTTTCCGAAACGGCGCGGCAGCAGCGCACCGCGTTCAAGGACGTGTACTTCCAGATTCGCGATCTACCGCTGTTGAACATCGTCCGCGTGGGGCACTTCAGAGAGCCCTTCAGCCTGGAGGAGTTGACCAGCACGCGGTCCATCACGTTCATGGAGCGATCACTGCCCAACGCACTGGTGCCAGCAAGGAACGTCGGCGCGGTGGCGCTCAACCACAACGAACGGGAGACCGCGACTTGGGCGTTCGGCGGATTCCGGCACATGGACATTGAGTCCGTCCCCCTGAGCTCCAACGACGACGGCGGCTACTCCTTCACCGCGCGCGGGACATGGCTGCCCTGGTACGACGAAGCGAGCGGTGGGCGCGGCCTCTTCCACCTGGGCCTGGGCTACCGGTACTGGGACTTCGATGATTTCCAGCCGCGTTTTCGGACCCGGCCGGAGAATGGCGTGGGCCCGACGATCCTCGACACCGGCAGGATTGACGCGGCGGATTTCGGCAACTTCCTCGGCCCGGAGCTGGCGTTTGTCTATGGGCCGTTCTCCGTCCAGTCGGAGTATGTCGCCGGCTTCGTCAGCCAGACCGGCGCCGAAGACGCCTTTGTCAATGGCTACTATATCTACGCCAGCTACTTTCTTACCGGCGAGCACCGGCCGTATCGGCGGAGCGAAGGCCGCTTCGACCGGGTGAAACCGCGAGGAAACTTCCTGGGCATCCGCCCCGGCGACGGCGACTCCCAGAGCGGCTGCGGCGCCTGGGAACTGGCCTACCGCTACTCGAATCTCGACCTGACCGATACCGGCGCCGGGCTCGGGGCGGGCTACGCGGCGGACCACACGTTCGGCGTCAATTGGTATCTCACGCCCAACGCCCGCCTGATGTGGAACTACGTCCACACCGACGTCAGTCAGCGATTCACGCCCGCCGGAATGCCTCTGCCGAACGTTCCGCTGGACGCCTTCCTGATCCGCATGCAGTTCGATTTCTAAATAGACCTGCGTGATTCGTGGAAAAAGCGGCTGTTATTCAGATAGCCGCGTGGGCT
>JAMOAF010000510.1 GCA_023621895.1 Planctomycetota bacterium | reverse complement strand
GAAATCGGGGCGGTTTGCGGCGCCATACATCTCCGAGGTGCCGTCATAGTAGGCGGTGAGGCGATTTCGTCCCGTTGTGGCGTATGACAGGCCGAAGCTGATGCCGCCCGGCTTCCTCGTTTTCCACGCCTGGCCGATGGCTTCCGCGATCCGCTGTGCTGCGAATTCGACGTACTCTTCCGCCGACATGACGCCTAGGTCGATCCCCCATTTCGCCCAGGCAGCCGGGACATCAATCCCATATTGCGAATGCATTTTTACCAGGTCCGGTGCAGTACCCTGGTCCGGGGCAGTGTGGGTATGCGTGGCGTTAAGAATGATCTTATCAACGTCAACGTCCGGCGCGGCTTTTCTTGCCTTATCTTGGACCCGATCATAAAGAATGTCGGTTACTCCCACCAGGTCCAGCGAGACCATGATGACCACGTCGGAGGGACCGCTGTTTCCGGTTGACTCGATGGCCAGGGCCGTTGCATAGATATGGTCGCTGACCCCCTCGGAGACGCGCGCTGCCGAGCCTCCCGTGATGACCACGGACTTGTCTGGCGTGATGTCGGCGGACGCCCAGCCGAGTTTGAGGCGGCCGGCGGCTCCTTCGCTTTCAGCCCCTGCGCTTGCGGCAGGCAGCGATGCGCCCGCCGCCAGCAGACTGAGACTCAACCATGCACAAGCGATTCTGAAATTCTTCATCATTTCCGTTGGCTCCTGTTGTCATATCCTGTGACTTGAACAATATCCGCCGCGGCCTCGCTGCTAACGGCCGGTGGCTGCCTCGTAGTGGTTCTTCACCTCATCGGCGGAGAGCGCGCGGCCGTAGACCGCCACCTCGTCGATGCGGCCCTCGAAGCCGAACTGGCCATCGCTCCGGCCTCCGATCCAAATCTGGTCAACGGCTGACGGCGGCGCGCTTGCGCCGGAAACCTCCGGCTCGAGCTGGCCATCGAGATAAACGCGAACCTGCTCGCCGTCGCGCACGAGCGTTACGTGGCGCCAGCTTTCGCGCGGGACCCAGTTGCGCAGGGGCACGTCGGTCGCGCCGGCAAGACTCGCCCGCGGCTCGCCGCCGGTGTGGGCAACGAGCTTGCCGGGCTGGGTGTCCTGACCGCCGATTTCCAAACGCTCGTCCGGCGCGGCGGCGTCTGCCGACTGGCCGAGAGCGAAGAGGCAGCCGGTGACGGGCCGGGCGTCCGCCGGCATGCAGTTGTAGAACCAGAGCTCGATGGTGTAGGCCGGGCCGAGCTGGCCGATCTTCGCCCGCAAGGGCTGGCCGACAAAGTGCGGCGCCCGGTTGCCGGCCTCGAAGCCGGGAAAGTCGGGCGCTTGCGGGCCGGGCATGCCGTAGGCGGTCGGTGTGTTGAACCGGCCGCAGCCCTTGCCTTCGATCGCGTCGAGCGCCTCGGGCCCTTCGAGGTCGTCGAGCCGCCAGTACCTGGCCGGCTTCGAGGCCAGGACGGCGGCCGCGTAGGCCGGCGGGGCTGGCCGCGCCTCCGCCCGGCGATATCCACTGGCGGCCGTTTCCAGCAACTGCATCACCCGGGCGCGAATCTTCGGCTCGGCCTCCGCCTCCAGGCAACTCGAGCGAGCCAGCCACGTGGTGTAGCCGCCCATCAGCATTTGCTCCGGCGGCGGCAGGTAGCCGTCCCACCCGTTGGCCAGCATCACGGTGAACGTGTAGTCGAAGGGGCTTGCGCTGCGAATCCGCAGGCCGGTGATGGCGTAGACCTCGCAGGGAATGCCGACCATCGCCAGCGTGCCGATTCGCACGACCTCGAGCTTGAGCTTCCTCGTCGGCGGCTTCTCGGCCAGCAGGAGTTGCTCGCGGGCGTAGAAATCGGTCAAGCTCTTCAGCGGCCGGCCTTCCGCTTCGATCTTGGCCATCACCGCCTTTCCCCATTCGAGTTTCGGCGGGCGGACAGCCAATTCGAGATCGTCTTCGACGACCGCCAGCGGCAGCCAGTCGTTCCACGCGATCCGCCGGTAGGCCGCAGCCGCTTCCCGGGCGACGGTCTCGGCAATCGATTCCTTGTCGAATTTTTCCGGCTCCTTGCGGCTGTAGTCTCTTAAATACGCGTCGCCGCTGACGCCGTTGGAAAGCATTCCGACAAACGCCCCGCCGCCTTGCCCCGCGCCGATCAACTCGCCGATCCGCCGCGCGAAGACGCCGAAATAGTCGGCCGACAGGGCCTGCGCGCCGACGTAATGGGTGGAGAAATTGGCCAGGAGCGCCAGCGGCGCGCCGCCGGGCCGGCGAACGGCCACCACCGGCACGTCGGGATTCATCGGGCCGGAGGGCTCCTCCCAGTCGGGGTTGCGGTAGCCCGGGTGCATCGTCGCCCGAGTGGTCATCTCGCCGAACGGGTCCTCCTTGATCCGGTCGGGCCGTGCGATCCAGCGGCGCGATTGGGGGACTCCGGGCAGCGAGCCGACGGCCCAGCCGATCTGGGCCGGCGCGAGATTCTTTTGCGCCTGGCCGATGGATTCCGCGATCTTGCCGATGAGGAATTCGCGGTAGGCCTCGTCCGGATCGGTGCCCAGCGCGCCGACCACCGCCGGGGCCGAGTGCGTGTGCGTGGCCGAGATGAAGATTCTGCCCGAGGGAATGCCGGTCACTTTCTGGGCGAGCTGTTTGGCTTCTTCGCAGATCGGCCGATCGAGCACGCAGCTATCCACGACAACGATCGCCAGCCGTGTCTGCCCATCGTCGAGCACCAGGCTCCGGGCGTGCAGCTTATCGTGGGCTTTTTCGGCATAGTGGGGCTGAAAACCGCCGTTGACGACAATTGGAAACCGCTCCGGCGTGATGTCTTGGGCGAAAGCGCCGGCGAGAAACGTTCGCGGCGGAGCGGTGGAAGGCTCGGCGCAGTTGCTCGGAGCAGCAGCCATCGCCAGCGCGGCAAGAATGCCGCCGGCCGCGAGGAATTGACGCAAGATGTGCATCGGGGGTCTCCTGGATTCTGGTCGGAGTGGCAAGTCAAGGCTCGGCCAGCCCCCTGGCGCCGCCTGCCCAACGATTCTGGCATTCCGTTGCGCCCCGTGCAACCGGCCGGCCGCCGGGCGAGCCGTTTTTCAAGGGGGGCATCGCCCGCGGCATACTCTGAGGTCGACTTCAACGCCCAGTCACGCTGGCGTTCCGGCGCTGTGGTAATCATCATCTACCGTTTGGCGGCCAGGCGCTTGACCGCGTCGATCACGCGTTGCTCGACGCCGGGCTGGAACGGGCCGTGCAGGCCGAAATACATCATCGCCGCACCGCCCTCATACCCGCCTTCCTGCAAGACGCGCTCCGAGGGAAGGTAAGCGAAAACGTCATTCGAGTAGCTGGCGATCCAGATTCGCCGGCCGGCGAACTCCCGGCGGAGCCGCAAGGCGTAGTCCACGCACGCTTCTCCACCGAGGGCGGCCATCAACAGGTCGTCGCCAAAGCGGATCACCTGCACCGGGCAGGAACAGGACGTTGGCAGGGCGCGTCCGGCGGCAAGCTCTCCCAACAGATACCTGGCCAACCGCTGCTGGTAGACGTTCTTGTGCTCGGAGAGTTGCTCGAGCTCTTCCTTGCCGGGCGGATCGACCAGCTTCAACTCGACCTGCTCAAAGCCGACCTCCAGGGGCCCGCGGAGCGGCTCGACGGCCGCCGGCAGCACCGCCTCGACGGCCGCCGCGAGCGTCTTGCCGTGTTGCCGCGCGAGCTCTACTTCGCTGCGTGGATGCGGGTTGCAGTCCGCCCCGCAGCCGATCATGAATAGCGCGGTGGCGCCGGGGTGCAATTCCTCCAGGGCCGCCTGTGCAAAGCCGGCATAGTCGCCGTTGATCTGGTAGATCGCCAAGGTCGTGTTGTGGCAGGCATAACCGAAGAGCACCGCCCGGAGCGAACCGCCGTTGCCGCGGACGACGAGGACGGGCACGCCGTGGTCGACCGGGGCGGGCGGCGTGGTCGCCGCGTCTGGCTGGACGCGCTGCGCGCGGCGGTTGGCGGCGAAGCCGCACTGGCCCTCGCCAAAGGCGAGCGTTGCCGGCCGCAGGTCGCTCGCCGCCGCCTCGATCACCTGCACGAGGTTGTCTTCCAGGGTTTGGGCGTAGGCTGCAATCGCGGCCTGCTGCTGGGCGTCGAGATTATAGACCAGGGGGGTGACCCCCGCGACGACCGGCCCGCTGTGCGTGTGTGAGCAACTGAGCACGATCCGCTCGCGCGGCATGCCCGTCTTCTCCCGGGCGCGCCGGCAAACCGCCTCGGCCAACCGCCGGTCGATCCCGATCAGGTCCATGGTGACGATGGCTGCTCTCGACCCGCCATGATCCTCCAGGACGAGGGCCTTGGCCCAGAGCGGCTGAAGCACGCCCTCGCTGGGCCGCTGGCGCGCGGCGTAGCCGCCCATCCAAATCGGGCCGCTGGGCGTGATCTCGCGGCGCGCGATCCCCGCGCGCCAATCCGCCTCTTCGGCGGCTTCGCAGGAGACCCAGGTCAGGCCGACGATCAAGATCATGGACAGGTATCGCATGGGCGAGGCTCCGGTTCAGGAGAAAGGTGATTGACAGGAGGATAGTCTACCCGCCTCGAGGCGCGCGCGACAGCGCTGGAAGCGGGCCTCTTGATTCGAGGCTTGGAAACCGGTTATGGTGGCGGCGGGATTCGAACCGGCGCGACGTGAAAGCCGCCGCTTGTCAGCCATCCGCTATCCGCATTTCAGAAGCGAGGCCGATTATGACCACAACGCTGACCATCCTGCTTGCCCTGGCGGCGGCCCAGCCGCAGGCCGAGCCGCGGCAAGGCGCCGGCGCGCTCACCGTCCGCGACTTTGGCGCCTTGGGCGACGGCCAGGCCGACGATACCGCGGCGATCCAGCGCGCGGCCGACCGGGGCGGCGAGATTCGCTTCCCCCGCGGCACGTACCGTATCAGCCAGCCGGTGGTCATCGACCTCGACCGGGTTGGCTATACGTCGATCGTCGCCGACGGCACGGCTTCGCTGCGGATGGCCGGACCGGGGCCGGCGCTGAAGCTTGTCGGGACGCACGCCGGCACGGCCAGCCCGGACACGGTCAAGGAGAATGTCTGGCAGCGGCAGCGGACGCCGATGATCGACGGCCTGGAGATCGTCGGCGAGCATCCCGAGGCGATCGGCCTGTGGCTGGAAGGGACGTTCCAGCCGGTGATCACCCGGGTCTGCGTGCGAGACGCGCTCCATGGCGTCTACCTCACGCGGCGCGCCCGCAACGTGATCATCAGCAATTGCCACCTGTACAACAATCGGGGCGCCGGGCTGCTGATGGAGGGGCTCAGCCTGCACCAGGTGAACATCGACAACTGCCATATCAGCTACAACGCGGGCGGGGGGATCGTGGTCCGCGCGAGCGAGATTCGCAACCTGCAAATCGCGGCTTGCGACATCGAGGCCAACATGCGTGCCGATGCCCCGGCCGCCGCCAACATCCTGCTCGACGTCACCGAAGGCTCGATCCGCGAAGGGGCGATCACCGGCTGCACGCTCCAGCACGGCCGCGAGCCGGCCGAGGGGTCGAACATTCGTTTTCTCGGCCGCAGCGCGGCGGAGCCGCAGAAAGTCGGCTTCTTCTCGATCGCCGCCAACCAGATCAGCGACACCGGCATCAACATCCACCTCGTGCACGCGCGGGGTGTCAGCATCACCGGCAACACCTTCTTCTCCGGCCACCAATACAACGTGCTGGCCGAGGATTGCTCGCAGTTGGTCGTCGGCGCCAACCTGTTCGACCGCAACCCCGACTATCCCCTGGGGAGCCGCGACGGCCTGTTGCTGGCCGATTGCCGCGACGCGACGCTCAGCGGCCTGCAAGTCACCGCCGCGGCCGAGCCGCAGGGAGCGTTGATTCTGCGCCGCTGCCGGCGGGTCAACGTCACCGGCTGCACGATCCTCGACAGCGACGGCTGCGGCATTTTGCTGGAAGACGCCGAGGGGGTCCGCGTCTCGGACTGCCTGGTGCGCGACGACCGGCCGTCCAAGGAGCCGTCGATTGCGCTGCGGCTCACCGGCGGTAGAGGAAACATGATCGTCAGCAACATGCTGGTGGGGCAGACGGAGATTGCCGCCGGCAGCGGGCTGGTCGAGGGAAACTACGGCGGCGTTGCCACAACACCCTGAATCGCCCTAGAGCGGCAGATCTACAGGGTTTGGGAACGGCTTGTGGGCCTCAGAATTTGTGGAGAAGCCACTCCGTTCGCCTGTACCCGACCTCGTCAACGAGCCGTCCGGATTCCTTGTCCGCCCTCTTGAAGTACTTATCGACTGCCTCTTTATAAGTCTCGCAGTGTTTCTTGAAGACGTTGACAGACTGGCCGACATCTCCTCCGAACTGAGGGAGGCGATTCGATCTCAGGAAGTGCGTCAGAACTTGACGATGGCAGTCCTCGTGAAAGCCCATGGTGACTCTCCCGAAGCGAATGTCGTCGTCCGTCGTCCCCCGGCCGTACCCCACCTTCGCATCGCTCCGGGCTCCCAGCCCGTATTCAATCCGGATCATGATCCTTCGAACCCTGGGCCACCGGCCGACGTTCAAAACTCTATCACCAGCATGTGTGTAGCTGGCGCCGCCGCTCTGGGATACGAGCCGTGTGGCGCCCTCACCCTTGCCGGCGGGGCTCCCATAAGTCACCGTCGTCATGTCGTGCTCCGCATCCGATTCGGGTAAAGCGTCCGCGGAGATGGTCGGCGTGCTGTCTCTCAGGATCACGACGGGGACCTTGTATTCGCCACCTTTGTCGCGGCAGGCCATTTCGAGTAACTTCGAGGTCGGTTTCGTAACCGGCGGTTGCTGGGCAGGCACGTGGTTCAGCAGTACGCGGAGGATGTACCGCCTGAACTCGTCAGAAACACTCTTGCTAAGCAAGAGCAGGTCATTGATCTCGACGGGCGAGAGGATGACGTTCCTCCCCTGCGCGTTTTGCTCTCTGTCCAAAGCCCCTTGGACCACTTCTTCCAGCTCCGCGCGAGTCAGAACGCCGTCGGCGAGGGCTCGCCGAAGGGCCCGGCCCATCTCGCGGTCCCGGATTCGATGTCGCGTGTATTCCGTGAGAATGGTCTGCCGAATCCGATTCCGAGCGCGGGGACTCATGGTGACGGACTGCTTGGCGATCATCAGAAGGTCCGCGACTTCCTGGTCGTCCAACCTCCGTCCGTCAGCCTGATCAGCCAGGGCTGCCCGGATGATGGTCTCTACCTCCGCATCCTTCAATCGTCCGTCGCGTTGAGCGGCCGCAAGTGCGCGGCGAATTCCCGCATCCCTGATCGATTCCAGATTGATTCGATCGCGTGCCATGGGCATTCCCTCCCTCGAAGTTGAGCACGGGTCCGTTGGCGCATCGAATGCTATCCGTTTGATAGGAAAATGCTTTCCCCCACAGGACCGAGGCTAATCGCGGAAGGCTGGCGAGTCAAGGAGGCGGCGATGAATCGCCGCACTCCAAAGGGGCGAAGCGGCGATGCCGTTTCGAGCCTTGTTGCTTGACTGGCTGGCGCTGCCGTTTTAGAGTGAGGCGTAAACTGGTTGCCCCGTCTCGCCACTATCGATTCAGTCGAAGGAGAAGAACGTGAACCGCCGCATCCTTTGTCTCGGGATTGCCTCGATGGTCCTTGCCGGCGCCGGCCTGGCCGCTGCTGAAAACACCGGCAAGGAGGGCAAGATACGCATCCTGCTGACCAGCGGGGGGCACGGGTTCGAACAAGACTCGTTCTACGCGATGTTCGACGCCATGCAAGGCATCGAGTACACCAAGGCCGAACTGCCCAAAGACGCCGGCCTGCTCAAGCCGGGCCTGGAAAAACAGTTCGACTGTATCGTGATGTACGACATGTGCGCGCCCGCCATTTCGCCCGAACAGCGGAAAGCCTTCGTCGAACTGCTCACGACCGGCGGGATCGGCCTCGTCTCGATGCACCACAACCTGGGCGCCCAGTGGGATTGGGACGAGTACCGGAAGATCATCGGCGGGCGGTTCATCCTCAAGCCGACGGAGATTGACGGGAAGGCATGGGCCGTTACTCCCTGGGCGCACGACCAGCGCCTTAAAGTGAAAATCGCCGACCCGAAGCACCCGATCACCAAGGGAGTCGGCGATTTCGAGATTGAAGACGAGACCTATGGCAAGCTATGGGTCGATCCACAGGCCCACATCCTGCTCACGACCGACCACTCGGAGAACAATCCGCAAGTCGCGTGGACGAAGACCTACGGCAAGAGCCGTGTCTTTCACTTGATGCTTGGCCACGACGGCAAGGCCTATGCCAATCCCGCCTACCGCAAGCTGCTCGAACAGGGCATCCGCTGGGCCGCCGGACGGTAAACGGCGATTCGGCGCGCCGCCGGATTGGTTCGCAAGCTGTCTAAATGAGCTTGCGTGATTGTAGGGAGGAATTCATGAGAGCGTGATAGCCGCGTGGGCTTGCCCCGCGGCTCACCTGCGCTGCGGCACAACCCGTACGTAATGAAGCGCGGGGCAAGCCCACGCGGCTATCTGAATAACAGCCGCTTTTTCCACGAATCACGCAGGTCGATTTAGCCCGGATCATGAGCCGATCGTTCACGTCCAGTCGAGACCTTCGGGCAGGGTATTCAAGTTTTCGCACCCGCCGGGGGTGACAACGACAAGGTCCTCGATGCGAATGCCGCCCAGGTCGAGCCGGTAGAGCCCCGGCTCGACGGAGACCACGTCGCCCGCGATGAGCTCGGGGCCATTCAGGTCCAATAGGGGCGGTTCGTGCACGTCGAGGCCGACCCCGTGGCCCGTTCCGTGAGGCAGCGAACAGAAACTGCCCGGCGCGCCTTTGGGCGGAAACCCCGCGGCGTATCCCGACCGTTCGATGGACGATATCGTGGCCTTGTGGACTTCCTCGCCGGTTATGCCGGCGCGAATCAGCGCCTCGGCGGCCGCCTTGGCCTTGCGGACCGCCGCGTGCATGGCGGCAAGCTCTTCCGAAATCGCCCCTTGCACGACGGTTCGGGTGCAATCGCCGTTGTAGAGCATGGCGCGATTGCGAGGGAAGACGTCGATAATCACCGGCTGGCCGGTTCGCAACTCGCCCGAGCCGAGGTTGTGGCAGTCGGCCCCCTGCGGTCCGGCGGCGACGATCGCCGGCGGATTGGCATAGCCGCGGTCAAGCAGCCAGTGGTCGATCAGCGCGCGGACGCGCTCGGCTGTCAGGACGTCTCCTGCGTGGACAAGGACGCCGTCGTTTCGAACGCCGGCACGGGCGATCAGGCGGCAGGCCATCTCGATCGCGCCCTCAGTGGCCGCCTGGGCCTGGCGAATCCAGGCGATTTCCTGCTCGTCCTTAGCGCGGCGGTCGGCAACGCCAAGCTCGGGATCATATTCGACGGCGATCGCGGCACGGCGGAGCATGTCGGCGAAGACAAGCGGGAGGGAGCGGTCGGCGCGGACCTGGCGGACGCCGCCACGGCGGAGGCACTCGGCCGCGGCCTGGGCGGTTGCCGTCTCGCGGTCTCCGGAGAGTCCCTCGGCTGGGGCGAAGTCGGCGGGGCACGCTACCAGGTCGGCCCGAGCGTGCTGGCGCGCCCGGCCCATCTCGATGTCGCGGAGAATCAGCACGCGGCGGACCGAGTCTCCTTCGGCGGGCAATTCCAGGTAAGCGGCCGGATCACCGACGGCGAAACGAATCCTGTGGTACAGGGTGGCGTTTAGTGCGGGAATCCCCGCCATCATCAGCCCGAAGCGAGGTTTGCTTCCGGTCGAGTCGTTCATGGGCGGCTCCGTGGTTGCAGGCCAGCGGTAACGTCATTTCGGGCCCGGCGGCAGGTTTTTTTCCAGGTAATCGGTCAGCAGCGTCCGCAGGTGCAGCGTGGTGCCGGCGCCTTCCTGAATCGAGTGCGACCGGTTGGGATAAGCCATCATCGTAAAGAGTTTCTTGTGGCGGACAAGCTCGTTGATCAGCGCCTCGGTGCTTTGGTAGTGGCAATTGTCGTCGCCGGTTCCGTGCACCAGGAGCAGGTTGCCCTCCAGTTGGCCGGCGAAATTCACGGCCGAACCCTGCAAATAGCCTTCGACGTTGTCGCTCGGCAGGCCCTGGTAGCGCTCCTGGTAGATCGTGTCGTAAAGCCGCTGGTTGGGCACGGGTGCGACGGCCATCGCCGTCTTGTAGAGCTTGGGATACTTGAAAATCGCGCAGAGCGCCATCGACCCCCCGCCGCTCCATCCCCAGACGCCGACGCGCTCGGCATCCAGGTAGGGCCGCTCGGCGAGCACCTTCTCGACGGCCTTGGCCTGGTCGGCGGGCGCGAGGATGCCAACCTGCCGGTAGATGCACTTGCGCCAATCCCGCCCGCGGGGTGAACACGTGCCGCGATTGTCGAAGCTCATCACGAAGTAGCCGCGCTGGGCGAGCATCAAATGCCAGAGATACTGGGCGCCGCCCCAGCGGTCCGTGACTGTCTGCCCCGCCGGTTCCCCGTAGACATAGATCAAGAGCGGGTGCTTCTTTTTCGGATCGAACTTGGGCGGCGCGATGCACCAGCCGTCCAGGGCGACGCCGTTTTCGATCTCAACGCGGAAAAACTCGACCGGCCGGCGCGCGAGCTTGTCGAGCCTCTTGCACAGCTTCTTGTTGTCGACCAGAACGCGGATGGGCTTGTGGTCCGGCAGTGCGATCAGCTCCACGCGGGCCGGCGAGCCCATCCGGCTGAAGCGATGGAGGGCCCACTTTCCGTTGGGAGAAATCTGGTAGTCGTGCCAGCCGGGCTGGTCGTCCGGCGTCAGCCGCCGGGCCCCGCGCCCGTCGAGCCCAACGCGGTACAGGTAGCGCTCAGCGGCATTCTCGGGCGATGCGATGTAATAGGCGGCGGGGTGGTCCTGTTTTTCATCGACATGGAGAAGCTGGATCGCGTCGTAGCCTTTCGGCGTCAACTCCTCAAGCGATTTTCTCTCCGGCGTGAACAGGTAGCCCCGCCGCCAGCCGTCGCGCTCGCTGATCCAAGTGAACTGCTGGTTGCCGCCGACCCAGATCAGCTCATCGTGAACGTCGACCCATGCCTTGTCTTTCTCTGCCAGAAAGGTCTCGATCTTTCCGCTCTCCGGATTGGCGATCATCACACGGTTCGTGTTCTGCGGACGATTGAGTTGCTGGAGGAGCAGCCGCCGGGCGCCCGGCATCCAGTCCATTCGGGCGATGTAGTGTTCGCGGTTGTCGCCGGGAACCTCCAGCCATCGCGTCTTCGCGTCCGCCAGATTGGCGACGCCGACACGGCAAATCGGGTTCTGCTGGCCCGTTTTCGGATAGGCGAATCGGGTCAGCCGCGGGTACAAGGCGGCGGTGTTGTCGAGCATCGTGAATTCGGCAACGCCGGCCGTGTCGATTTGCCAGTAGGCGATTGCCCGGCCATCGCTGCTGAAGCGGAACCCATCACGAAGGTCAAATTCCTCTTCGTAGACCCAGTCAAAGGTGCCGTTGATCACGGTTTTCGACCCGTCCGCCGTCAGCGCCCTGATTTCTCCGCTTCGCAGGTCTTCGACGTAGATGTTGTTCTCCCGGACGTAGGCGGCCTTGTCTGCTTGCGGGGAAAGCCTGGCGAACATCAGCGTGGAAGGAGCCGCGTCGCCGCCGAGCTTGCGGAGCTCGTGTGCCGCCCGGTCGAGGACCCAGTAGTCACCGCGCGTGTTGGCTCGCCAGACGCGCTGCGAATTGGTGAAGATCAGCAGGTGGGAGCCGGACTGGGAGAAGGCATAATCGTTGACCGCTAGCGGTTTCGTTTCGCCGGGGGGTACCAGGTCGGCGGCCGCGACGACGATTGTCTTCTCGCCCGTCTTGGCGTCGTAGCGAACGATATTCTGCCCCCCGCCGCCCGCGGCGGCGTCCTCCAGGACGAGGTAGCCGTTGCCGTCAACGGCCCACCGCGTCGCCATGCTCTTGGCGGCAAATTCGCTGGAAGCGAAAATCCGCTCGAGAGTCAACAGCGATTCGTCCTTTGGCTTCTTCTCGGCAGACAGGGCGCTGGGGACGAGTGCCAGGATCAGGATGATTGACTTGACGCCAGGACGCGACATGAGGGCCTCGGGGGAGGGTTCGGGGTTCAGGGTTCAGGGTTCAGTCTTTCATGCCGCGCTCTCTCTTGGTTCCCAAGCTGGAGCTTGGGAACCAGGATTGGCTGGAGCTTGGGAACCAGAGAATCCTTGGGAACCAGGTAGTTTTCCGGCTGCACTCATCCCCTCCATTCTAATCTCGGCTTGGGGGCGGTGGGGGCTGATCGGCCTTTCTGCAAACCGAGTTGGAGGATCTGCCCGATCCGCACCGCCAGAACCAATCCACCCCCGCTCGCGGCCTTTCAGGGCTGCGAACGGAGATCACCGCTGACGTTGACACGCCGCGCAGAGGCCCCCTAGAATGTGGCGGTTTTGTGCAACGCAAGCTTATCTGCGATTGTGCTTTACGGACAATCCCGGTCGCTGCCTGCGACAAGGTTCAAAGCCTGAGATTCAAATGCTGGAATCCGGTCTTGGCAATCAGAGGCCAGACCCTGCCCGCTCTTGGCCATTGAGAATTGGGCCTTGAACCTTGCCCGGCCTGTAACGTGTGACCTGTCGCCTATAACCTGGCTCCCTGACAACTGACCGCTGACACCCTTCCGCCCCCCCCGGTACCTCAATGACCAACGCGGACCTTAAAGCATCTTCGAGCTTGTTCGGGCATCCAACCGGCCTGTTCACTCTCTTCTTTGCCGAAATGTGGGAACGATTCTCCTACTACGGCATGAGGGCCCTATTGGTCTTTTACATGATCAAGGGGTTCCTGGGGTATGGAGACAGCGAAGCCTATGCTGTCTACGGCGCCTACACGGCGCTGGTTTACATGACGCCGTTTTTCGGAGGCTTGCTTGCCGACCGGCTGCTTGGCGCGCGGCGGGCGGTGATCATCGGCGGGTTGCTGATGGCCGCCGGTCACCTGATGATGACGGTCGAATCGACGTTCGGCTTCTTTAGCGCCTTGGCGCTGCTGATCTGCGGCAACGGCTTTTTCAAACCCAACATCTCCACGATTGTCGGCACACTCTATCCCGAAGGCAGCCGCAAGCGCGACGGCGGGTTCACGATCTTCTACATGGGAATCAACCTCGGCGCGGCCATGTCGCCGTTGTTGTGCGGGTACATCGGCGAAACATACGGGTGGCATTGGGGCTTCGGGCTGGCAACCATCGGCATGTTGGCGGGAGTCGCGGTGTTTGTGGCGCCGACCCGTCTTACCCAGTTCCTGATCCTGATCGGGGCCCTGGCCGCCGCCATCGGAATGGTCGTTTACCGCCCCGAGAGCCTGCTTGCGACCGGGATCAATATCTTTGTTGCCGTCTCGCTGCTGGTTGCCGGGGTGATTGCGGTGACCGCACTGGGCCGCGGCGGTTTGCCGGCGGCGGCCGGCAATCCGCCCGACGGGGAACTGCTTCGCCGCCGAGTCCTCGGTCCGCTCACGGCCGAGTGGACCGTATACTTGGGAACCGCCGCGGCGATCGTGGTTTTCGCCCTGCTCGTCTCCGGTTTTGCGCCCCTGACGCCGGACAACCGCCCCTTGACGATCGTTCCCGATTCGGTGATCGAACGCATCCAGTCGACCGGAGGGCCGGTGATGCAGGTGGTCGGCGTCCTGGTTCGCGAAGTCAGCCGTCCCGCCGGGCTGGTCCTCGTTCTCTCCGGCTTGCTCTCGTTCGGTTACCTTGCGTTTGAGACCATCCGGTTGCCGCAGGTGCCTCGCGAGCGGATGTATGTCGTGTTGATCCTGACATTTTTCTCAATGCTCTTCTGGTCGTTTTTCGAGCAGGCTGGAAGCTCCGTCAACAACTTCACCGACCGGAACGTCGATCGGGTCGCGGAGGCCGCAACGATCACCGAGGCGGACGTGGGCCGGACGATCGAGTTTCGCGTCGAGCCTGCTCCGCGTGACAAGAACCTGAAGACGCTGCCCCTGCTAAGTCAGGAACAGCTCGGCCATCGCAGTGGGTCCGAAGCGCTGAACAGCCGGATTGCCGAGGCGATTCGAAGCGAGGAGCAGAGAAAGGATCAGGAAGAGCGGTTGACCGGCCAAGACGTCGACAAACTGGTCTCGGGCGTGGCGCAGAACGGCGCCCTGACGCTCACGGGGCTGACCTACCTGAGGACTGCCGCTGCCCGCGAGGGCGCGCCGGCCGGGATCAAGTCGGTCGAGTGGCTCGTGACCGAAGACAACCTGGGAATGGGGATCGGGGGATCGGAAATCCCGGCTTCGATCTTCCAGTCGATCAACCCGATCTGCATCATCACCTTCGGCCTCGTATTCACGGCCCTGTGGTCGCTGCTCGGCCGGCTGCGCCTGGAGCCGAATACGGCGGTGAAGTTTTCACTTGGTTTGCTTCAACTGGGTCTCGGGTTCGGGGCTTTCTGGTATGGCGCCCAGGCGGCCGACGAGCGCGGGATGGTGGCCATGTCGTGGCTTTTGCTCGGCTATCTGCTGCAAACGACCGGCGAACTCTGCCTTTCGCCCGTCGGGTTGTCGATGGTGACCAAGCTCTCTCCCGCCCGGCTGGTGAGCACGACGATGGGCGCCTGGTTCCTCGCGACGGCCTTCTCCCAATTCCTCGCGGCGATCATCGCCCAGTTCACCGGGGTTGGCCACGGCGGCGAGGAGAATTCCGCCGGCATCCCGATCCCCCAGGCGACGATCGACTTGTACGGCGACGTGTTCTTCAAGATCGCGATCAGCGCGGTGGTCTCGGCCCTGATTTGCTTCGCCCTCTCCCCGCGCTTGCACCGCTGGATGCACGAAGAGACAAGCGAAATGAATTCCGGGTGAACGGAATGAATTCCGTTCTACGAAACCGGGGATATTTCGGGGCCGGATCGTGTCAAGCGGCGGCTTCCGTAATGCGATCGCGATGGAAGAACGCGAATCGCGCCACGGCGATTGCGACGGCGCCGATCAGGTAGGCCGACGACATCATGGCGAAGCCGTAGGAGAGGCCGTGGCCCGGCGCGAACAGCTCCCGGCATTTGCCCAAGAACCAGGGGGAGGTGGAGCCGACGAGGAAGGCCAACATGACGGCGATCGCCACGGCCGACGCCCGGTAGCGCGGCTCGACCACCTGGAACATTGCCGCGTGCGTGTTCGATTCGTAGACTCCGCGGAAGAAGCCGAACGCCGCCAGTCCCACGCAGGCGATCAGCAGGTTCGGCGCCAATCCCATGAGCACAATCGAGGGGACGCCGAGGGCCATCGCGACGATCTGGAGCTCGAGCCGCGAGGAGGGGCGTTTCAGCGCCCAGCGGTCGGAGAGCGGGCCGCCGAAGCTGATCCCGACCAGCGCCGGCAGGTGATGCCAGAACATCGAATAGCCGCCGGCCAGCGCGAGGGAGAGGTCCTGTTTTTCCCGCAAGAACTCGGGCGCCCAGACGACGAAGCCGTTGTTTACAAAGACGATCGCCGTGAGGCCGGCGGTGATCAGCGCCGCGCTGGGAACGCGAAAGATGATGCCCATCGACTCAAGCAAGCCGGCGGCGTTTGAGGCCTGGCCGGCGGGGGCCGGTTGTTCGGGCGCGTCCTTAAGGCGAAAAATGAACACAAGTCCGAGGACGATTCCGCAACTTCCAAAGGCGTAGAAGGCCGATCGCCAGCCCCAGTTCTGCGCGATCCACCCGCCGAGGAACCCGCTGGTCATCACGCCGACGTAGAGAGCGGCCTGGTGGAGCGAGAGTGCCAGGGCGCGGGTCCGCTGGTGGAACCTGGCCATCAAGGGATAGGCGGCGGGTGAGTAGAAGGCCTCGCCGCCGGCGGTGGCCACGCTCCGCAGCAGGATCAGCCCGAAAAGGCCCTGGACGCACCCCGTGAAAAGCGTCGCGGAACTCCAGAAGATCAGGCTGCACGTGATGATCCAGTTCTTCTTCAGCCTGTCGCCGACAATCCCGGCCAGCGGCATCATCAGCGCCATCGTGAAGAACAGCACGGAGCCGACCAATCCGAGCTGCGAGTCGGTCAACCCCAGATCGGCGCGAATCTCGGAAATCACCACGCCGAAAATCGCCCGATCGCCCTGATGAAAGAAGAACGCCAGGCAGAGCAGCAGGAGCAGCTCCCAGTGGTAGTAGCGGTGCAGGGGACGCCTGGTCAATTCCACTTGTGACGTCGCGGTCTGGTTCATCTTCGGGATCGTCTCCTGCAATTGCTGACCAGCGATGATCAGGTCAAATCGCCTGCTGAGAGCCGCCAGGCGATAGGGTTGCCGAGGCTGCGAATTTGGACCAGCTTACTGCCCGCCGTTACCGCGATCAATACCGCGACACGAGGCGGCAACCGGACGGATACGGTAAGAAAATCTTCTTGGCGCGGTGGCTCTCGGAGGCGTCGTCGACAATCACGACGCGAAAGCTGCCGCCGCCGGGCGCGACTCGCAAGACGATCTGGCCGGCATCGCTGGCCGGTTTGTCGACGCCGCCGATCACCAGCCGCGCGGCGCGGCGCCGGTCGGTGGCGAACACGCGGCGCGGGCCCGGGTAGATGCGCGTTGACCTGGCGGCGCGTTGACAGATGCCCCGCGGGAGGGGAAAATCAGGCATTTGGTCCTTTGGCTAGCCATGCCGCTGCGAGCGGCCGCCAACGCGCCGACAAGATGCGACGGGCTGATTCTTCCCGACCCTTTCCGCTTCGCAAGGAGTACACTCGTGACCGCTCCGTGGATCACTTACCGCCCGGAACTGAAGGTTTTGGATTGCACGATTCGAGACGGTGGCCTTGTCAACGACCACCGGTTCGACGACGAGTTCGTCAAGGCGGTCTACCAGGCTTGCGTTGAGGCGGGAGTCGATTACATGGAGATTGGCTATAAGGCGTCGAAGGAAGTGTTTTCGCCGGAACAGTACGGCCCCTGGAAGTTCTGCGACGAGGACGACGTCCGCCGCATCGTTGGCGACAACGTCACGTCACTGAAGATCTCGGTGATGGCCGATGCGGGCAAATCGAACTGGCGGACCGACATCCTCCCCAAGGACCAGAGCGTGATCGACATGATTCGCGTTGCTTTTTACGTCCACCAGGTGTCGGAAGCCGTCGACATGATCAAGGATGCGGCGGACAAGGGCTACGAGGCGACTGCCAACCTGATGGCCGTTTCCACGGCCAAGGAGGAAGAGATCGACCAGGCCTTGGAAGTCCTGGCGGAATCGCCGGCCAGCCAGCTCGTCGTGGTCGACAGCTTCGGCTCGCTCTATGCGGAGCAGATCGAGCGGCTGGTCAAGAAATACATCCAGTATGGGAAGACGTCGGGCAAGGAAGTCGGCATGCACGCCCACAACAACCAGCAGCTCGCGTTCGCCAACACGATCGAGGCGATCATCCATGGCGCCAACCGGGTGGATGCGTCGATGGCCGGCCTGGGCCGCGGGGCGGGCAACTGCCCGATGGAGCTGTTGATCGGTTTCTTGCGCAACCCGAAGTTCAAGATCCGGCCGATCTACCACGTCCTTCAGGAGCACCTCGAGCCCCTGCGGGCCTCGGTCGAATGGGGGCCGTACCCGGAATTCGCGATCACGGGCCAACTCAATGAGCACCCGCGGTCAGCGATTGCGGCGCGGCGCGGCGAGCTGAAGAACCGCTTCGTGGAGTTCTACGACAAGATGACGAGCGACGTGTAGGCGTGGCCATCCACGGAGGCTGTCCCCCTTGGGACGGCTCCGGTTTTTCGCGGCAGACCGCGCCGCCTGGGGGCGTTTACCGCCGCGCGAATCCTTCGGCGGTAAGCCTTTCGACGAGGGCGGGCGACGCGTTTTCGAACACGAAGACTTCGCTTCGCGCCTCGGGGTTGCCCTTGGGGCGGACGATGCAGACGATTTCCGCTCCCTGGGCCTGCCGGCGACGGAGTTCGTCGATAAGGCGCTGTTCACCGGGCGCAAGCGGCGCAACAACTCCGGAGCGCGCCGCGTCGAAGGCCCCCTCGCGACTGCCGGTTTCGAGGATGATCGGGTCGGGCACCGGTTTGGTTCGCGACATCGCGGGGGCGGCCACGTCGACCATCGGCGCCCGGGCGACCGCGTTGGGCGGCGCCCGTTCGGCGTCGAGCGGCGGCTGGCCGGCGTAGACGAACGAGAGGCCGGCGTCGTCGAGTTGCTGATGGATCGACGGCAGGGCGGCGTAGAGCCCTTCGTTGTCCTCCGGATCGGCCGCATTGCAGACGCCGATCACAAGACCCTCGTTCGAGAACAATCCGCCGCCGCTGCGTCCCTGGACGGGCAGTCCGCCGACCTCGATGTTCGGCGGTCCCAAGTACTTGTCCCGCGCGGTCACCTGGTTGCGGCGCGCCGAGGGGGGGTCGCCGTGGTTGCAGCCGAGATTGACTACGGTCGCGCCGACATCGACCGAGTAACCCTTGGGCGCCACTTTGACGGTTTGCAGCGGGCCGGGCGCATCGATCATCAGGAGGCCGACGTCGCGTTTGTCGTCGAACGAGAGCAGCCGCCCTTCGACCGACTGCGATTCAGGGGAACTGAAAAGCTCGACCTCGATCAGACCACCTTCGCGGTACTCGCGAAAAATGTGCCCGCAGGTCAGAATCAACGCCTTTCCGCCCCGTGCATCGATGATCGTGCCGGTGCCGATGCTCGGTCCTTGCGCGTCGTGAACGCGGAGCCGCACGGTGGCCGCGATCAGGTCCTTGTCTTGTATGCCACTTGGGATGACGCCGGTGGGCTGAGGGCCCCGCGACGGACTGAACGAAACCGGTTGAGCCGGAATTCCCGGCGCGGGAGTACGGGAGTCGGGGCCCGCGGGAACGCTGGGCGGACTTTCCATGGCGAGCGCCGATGGAGAGTGGCTTTGCGGCAGCGGAATCGGCCCCGGCGAGGGCATGGGCCGGACGCCTGGCTGGTCCGGCAGCCGGTTGGGTTCTGGCAGCGGTCCGACCGGTATCTGACTGCGGGCCTCGGCGAACATCGCCTCGAGGCGGCCTATGGGAGTGGCTCCCAGAATGCGGGCGGTCTCCCGGCCGCCGGCCAGCATCACAAAACAGGGAATCTTGCTGATCTGGTATTTTCGCGCGAGTTCCCGGTCTCGGTCAAAATCGAGTTTTCTGACGCGATAGCCTTTCGCAATCAGCTCGTCGATGACGGGCTCCATACTGCGGCACGGTTTGCACCAACTCGCGGAGAAATCGAGCAGGACGGGCTGTTCCTCGCCCGCTCCGGTCAGGGCCAGAGCCACGATCGCTGCGTGCAATCCGCTCATCGAGCATCTCCTTTGCCGGTCCGTTTTCGCGCGGGCTGCTCGGCACGCGGCCGGCGCGAAGGCAAGCCGGCGATTGGCCGCGTTTCGAGAACGGACTGTGGCAGGAAAAGCAGAATCCCGTCACGGAGATCACGTGCCGAAGAAGGGCGGAGCCCGCCGCCGGCGCGGCGCCGGCGGGCGCTATTGGCTGGCCGTTG
>JAMOAF010000503.1 GCA_023621895.1 Planctomycetota bacterium | reverse complement strand
AGCTCGATCCGCTCGACGCCTGGTCGGTCGTGGAGCGGTGTTTCCTCAACGGCGGCGAGAAGTCGGCTCTCGCCCTGGCCGAGCGCAACCGCGGCGACAGGCTACAGCAACTGCTGGAGCTCGCCGCCGACTACAGCCAGCTTGGCGCGTGGGAGGAGGCGCTGGTGATCCTGGCCCAGGCGGACGCGGCCGGCGCGGCTTACGCCAGCCCGCTGGTCAAGTATTATGCGGGTTATTGCCACCTCCAGCTTGGCGGGACCGACAAGGCACGCGCGCTGTTCGGCCAGGCGGCGGCCATGCCCACCGATTACTGTTTCCCGTTCCGGCACGAAGAGCTGCGGATGCTCACCGCCGCCGCGGACCTCCGCCCGTCCGATGCCAACACCTGGTACTACCTCGGCAACTTGTATTACTACCTCGACCAGCGCGAGCGGGGGATCGCGGCCTGGGAAAAGGCCGCCGCGCTGAATCCGTCGCACGCTCTGGCGCTGCGCAATCTCGGGTTTGCCTACGGCCGGATTCCGGAGAAACGCGAATTGGCCGCGCGGCGTTACGAGGCGGCGATCGAGGCCGACCCGCAGAACGTGGCGTGCGTGCTGGAACTGGATAAGCTGTTTGAGAAGACAAACCTTGACGCAGCGCAGCGCCTGGCGCTGCTGGAGCGCCATCTGGCGACGGTGCGGAAGAGCGATCCGGCGATGCTCCGGTTGGCCTACCTGTACAACGAGACCGGCCAGTACGACAAGTCGCTGGCGATCCTCACCACCCGCCGATTTCACGTCTGGGAAGGCGCCGCGGCACTGCACCAGCCGTTTGTGGACGCCTGCCTGCTCCGCGGACTTGCGAAGCTGGCGGCCGGCAACGGCGCGGAGGCACTGGAGGATTTCAAGACGGCAAACACCTATCCCGACAACCTCCAGGCGGGCCGGCCGGGCGACGCGGGGCAAGGGCCGAAAATCCACTACTACACGTCGAAGGCATATCGCGCTTTGAGCGATGCGGAATCGGCGCGGGCCGAACTTCGCAAGGCGATCGAGGGGCGCGTCGCCGACGGCGAGATGAACTACTACCGGTTGCTCGCGGCTGGCGAACTGGGCGACGCCCGAGCCGAAGCGGAACAAAAACATCGGCTGCACTCGGCCATTGAAGCATTGGACCAGCCCGAGACGATTGACGCCTACGCCAAGTTCGGCGGCGAGAATACGCCGAATGAGCGCGTGGGGCTCCGCTCGGCCGAGGCCGCCTACTTGAGAGGCCTGGAGGCGCTCGGGGACGGCAGGCTCGACGAGGCCAAGATCCTGTTCCAGCGGGCGCTCAAAGAGCGCCCCGGCCTGATCTGGGCGAGGCACTTTTGCGCGACGCAATAGAGGCCGGCGGGCCGGGGCGTTCGGCTCGCTCGGCGGCGACGCCTTCCGCGACAGTTGGGGGCGGCATCCGCGCAATCGCGCCAAAGATGCCGTCGCGGTGCGCCAACGGAACAACGGCTTGCGAACAACCCGACCGGCTCCGCACGGAAAGCCGGTTGTTGCGACCGGGGTTTCGGCCCGTTAGAATCCAACTTCGTCGAATTGCCCGGTGCAGATCGCCGGGTTTGTGACCCGGTGTGCCGAAGAAAAAGCACTTCGGTCGTGGCAGACGCTGGCCCTTGTCCACAGCAGTCCGAGGAGAAACCGATGAAGAGCCCTACAGGTGGAAGTAACCCTGGTCCTCGTCACCAGCACAAGACGCCGTGCCACTGTTGTCCGGACCACGGCTGCGCGGAGGAGCACGGCATGTCGCGGAGGAGCTTTCTCGCCGCGGCGGGCATCGGAGGAACGGTGCTGAGCGGTTTGAGCTGGGCGGCGCTGGGCGCGCCCGGAGAGCCGGCATTGCCCAGCCCCAAGCCGCGCGTCCCGTTGAAGGTCTTGCCGATTCTCGTCTGGGATCATCCGCAGCGCGCCGAGCAGCGGTCGTGGCGCAACTGGGGCGGGGTCCACACGCCCGAGGCCGCCGCGGAAGAAGTTGCGCGGATCAAGAAGGAACTTGCGGAGATCGCCAAGACGGCCGACTTCCCCGTCGAGTTCGCCGAGGTCGCCTCGGTCAACCGGATGGCGGACATGGCCAAGTCGCCCCAGGTGGAGGCGGCCGACGCAATCATCGTCTACGGGGCCGGCCACAACATCGGCGGCTGCGAGAACTTCGGCAAGGACGTGATCCTCTTCCAGCGCCATCGCTCGGGGCCGGTCTACTTGCAGTACGAGATCGTCAGCCCGCGTTTCCTCCGCCAGCACACCGACCAGGCCGCCTTTGCCCACATCCGCGACGAAGACGTGGTGACCGATCGGCCGGACGAGATCGCCTGGCGGCTCCGCGCGCTGTGCGGCCTGAAGAACACGCGAGGCACGAAGGTGCTCTGCATCGGCGGGCCGGGCGCGTGGGCGCAGCCGAAGGACGTGGTCCCGGACCTGGTCAAGAAAATCTGGGGTCTCGACCTGGTGACCATTTCCTACGACGATCTCGGCCGGATGATCGGCGAGGCCCGCGCCGACCAGGCGGCGGTCGCCCTGGCCAAGACGCGAGCCGAGAAATACTTGGGCGATCCGGGTGTGCAATTGGAGACCCAGCGCCAGTTTGTCGACAACTGCTTCCTCTTGGACCAGGTGTTTCGCCGGCTGATGCGCGAGGCCGACACGAAGGCGATCACGATCTCCGGCTGCATGAGCACGATCATGCCCAAGGCGGAGACGGCGGCGTGCCTGACGCTGAGCACGCTCAACGACGACGGCTTCCTGGCCTTCTGCGAGTCGGACTTCGTGGTCATCCCGTCGGGCCTGTTGCTGGCGAACATTTCGGGCAGGCCGGTGTTTCTCAACGACCCGACCTATCCGCACGACGGCCTGATCACGTTGGCCCACTGCACGGGGCCGCGGAAGATGAACGGCAAGACGCTCGACAAGGTGCGGGTTGTCACCCACTTCGAGTCGGACTACGGGGCCGCGCCCAAGGTCGAGATGCCCAAGGGGCAGGTGGTCACGAACATCGCCCCGGACTTCAAGTCGGAGCGCTGGATGGGCCTGGTAGGCAAGATCGTTGACGCCCCGTTCCTGCCGATCTGCCGCTGCCAGATCGACGTCGGCTACGACGTGCCGGACCGGCTGGTCGCCGAGCGGATGCCCGGGTTCCACTGGATGACCGCGTATGGCGACTACACGAAGGAGCTCGGCTACGCCCTGCGGCGGGTAGGGATCCAGTGGGACAACCTGAACGACCTCGAACCGCCACGGCCGGAGGTTTGAGCGGCGCACGCGGCGGCGGAAGGGGCGGCCGATGCGTGTTTCGCCTTTTCGGACCGCCCGACCTGAAGATCGTTCACTTTTCAGTTTACCCGCGCTCCTCAATCGGCGGCGCTGCCGACCATCTCCACGCTTTGTGTCTGCTCTCGCGCAAATTCACAAAGCATGGACGTCACCAAGAAATTGAAAACGGAAACGTCCAAATGGATCAAGAAACGAGCGACCGGGCGGAGTGATTTCCAATGGCAGACCGGTTATGGGATTTTTTCCGTAAGTCAGTCAAATGCTGAGCAAATTCGACTCTACAATCGCCAATCAGGAGGAGCACCACAAGCGAATCTCGTTCCAGGACGAGTCTCGGGCGCTCTGCCAAAGGCATGGGGTCACACTCGATCAGCGCTACGCCTGGGATTGACGAAGGCGGTTATCCACTTTCTTAGGACCGCCCCGTTGGGGCTGGCTGCGTTTTGCGCGGCTCCCGACCCAGGGTTGCGCACCGGCTCGTTTCACTCGCCGTGCTCCACCCTGGGCTGGCTTAGGGGGGTCCCTTCGGGACGGGACGAAAAAAACGAGTAAGGCGTGGCGAGGTGAAAACTTTAGCCGTCACCAGCTTCTGCTGTTTTCAGTGCTACGAAAAGACAACCATGGAACAAAAACGGCAAAACCAGAATAGACCAGTCTTCACCTCCCGGGCCACGTGGAACCGCCGCCGCCGGGTCTGTACAATGAGCCCCGTGCGAGCCTGCTGAGCGCTGCGCGCTAGCGGCGATTTGCCGTGCTTTTCTCTGCAACTGGAGATTCCCATGAACTGCAAACGGTTG
>JAMOAF010000354.1 GCA_023621895.1 Planctomycetota bacterium | reverse complement strand
CGCAGATACATAACGCCGCCCGCAACCGCAGGAGTGGCGTAGCTCGACTCGCCCAGCGGGACGCGTGCCAGAAGTTCAAATTTATCGGCAGCGGCCAGCACCACGACCTCCCCAGTCTTGGATATGCAATACAACCGGCCATTGACCCACACGGGCGAACCGTAGAACGACCCGCCCACGCGCTCTCGCCAGACCTCCTCGCCGCTCGACGCCTTCAAGCAGGAGGCAACGCCATCGTCCGTCCAAAAGAACAAGCGGTCGTCCTTGACCAGCGGCGTGGGAACCAGGGGGATCGACTTGGTGACCTCGTAGGCCAGGACAGGCTCGCGTCCTTGGCCGCGCGATCCGGGGCGCACGGCCAGATAACGCGTCGCGCGCAAGCCCGCCCCGTGGCCCGCGATCACCAGTCCTGAAGCCAGGACGGGAGAACTGATGGCGCGGTCGAGGAACGGCTGGCCGAACTCCCAGTTGACTGCGCCGCGCGTCGGGTCGACTCCGAAAATACCGTGGGCAGTGCTGGTGAAGATCAATTCCGGACGACCGTCGTCGGCCTGGCGCACGCAAGGCGTCGAATAGCCGGAAAACGTGGTTCGCCGCTCGAGCTGCCAGCGAGTCTGGCCGGTTTTGCGGTCGACGGCGATGATGAAACTCTTGCCGACGGGCGCGGGCGGGTCTTTCTTGCGGCCAGGAAGCAGGTTCGGGTCCTCCTGGTCGTTGACCAGAATCGCGAGGTCCCCGAACAGGATCGGCGACGAACCGCTGCCGTGGACCGTTATGAAGGGCCCCAGATTGCGGCGCCAGAGTTCTCTCCCCTCGAGATCCAGGGCGAGCAGCACGACATCGTCAGGTGTCGTCCACGTGACGATCAAACCATCGGCATCGACTGCCGGAGTCGTGGTGGCGTAGCTGTTGTCCCGATGTTGACGGCCAGGCTTGGAAGGGAAGTCCCGCCGCCACACAATATGGCCATCCGCCGCGTCAACACAGAGGACCGTCCGCCCGGCCGTGGCGGAGTCGCCGCACGTGACAAAAATGCGATCGTTCCAGACCACGGGCGAAGAATGGCCAATGCCCGGCAACTCTATCTTCCAGTTGTAATCGGCCTCCGTCCACTTTGCCGGGACCGTTGATGCGTCGCTGATGCCGGCGCCGTTCGCGCCGCGGAAACGGGGCCATCTCCCACCATCGGCACTCGCCGCATGGAGGCTCTTGAGGTGACCGAGCGTCTCCAGCCAGCAGCCCGGGTCTCCGCCGAGAGGTTCGGTTCGATCGTTCCGACCCAAAGCCATGATCTGCGACTCGAGCGCGCCGAGTACGCCCTCCAGTCGCGAGCGCGTGGCTGCGTCGGCGTGGAGCCGCAGCTCTATTGATAAAGCCATACATTCGCAAAACCGCGAACCGAGAGCCAGAGAGGAAGCAAACCACCGAACGTCTTCGTCCTCGCCGAGCGCGGCGGCGCGACGGGCATGGGCCAGAGCGTCGTCGGTCGCCGCTTTTCGGTGCAGCCAGCGGGCGTGCCTCTCTTCCCAATCGGTCTGCGCAGGCGAAGACCTGGCTCGGAGCCGGGCCACATCGGCGGTCGCCGCCCACCACACTCGGCTGAGCGGTCCGTCGCCCGACTCGCCGGCCGCCAGGTAGGCCCGGTACATCTCCTCGCCCGCGGCTTCGCCCCACAACCGCGCGCATATCCGCTGCAAGAGCCCTTCAGGACCGAAGACGGCTGCCGGCCGGTGCCTGCCTTGCTGGATGCGGCGAAACAAGGCTTGGGCCGCCGTTTCGTCGCCGGGGGTCTCGCGATAGCCGGCCGCGCTGCCGGCCCAGAGGATCTCCGCGTTGAGAAGCTGCACGGGTTCCTCATGCACGCCGCCGTTGGAGAGGCACACCGACTCGGCGCCCTGGTAGAACGGGGCCATAAGGCCGGAAACATTGGTCAAATCGTCGCTGAGATAATTGTCGCCGCCGCCGAAGGCGATCACGTGGATCGCCGCCTGGCCGCCCGACTTGTCCATGGCAGCGCGGAGCCGGGCGATCTTCTTGCCGCCCTCGGGATCATAGAACTGTTCGCGCAGGCCGAACTCCACGTGGTCAGCCGTCCCCATCAATCGGCTGAGGAGGCAGAAATAGTCGGTCTCGCGGTCCCAGAGGTCCGGCGGTCCCTTTTCGTAGTAGCAGGTGTAGAGGGGCGAGGTGAAGATCAGCGTCAAGTCGCGCGCCGCGCGGTATCCGCTCGGCGTGGAAACGCCATCCAGTGCGGTGCGGATCTGCCGGTACCAGGCGGCCAGGGCCCCGGCCTGGCCCTCGGGGGCGGCCAACTCGTCGCTGGGCCACCGTTTCCGGCACTCCTCGCAGCGCAGCAGCCAGCTCTTCTGGCTTTCCGCAAAGGTTCCGCTGTCGATGTCGTGGATGTACATGAAACCGGGCTCGACCGCCGCGGCAAACCGCTTCATCTCGTCGAGTTTCGCTCGGCAGAGGGCCTCGTTCGAAAGGCACGAACCGTAGCGGCGGCTCTGCTCGAGCCGATCCATGCCGCGGCAAGCGTATTCCTCTCCCGCCGGATAGGGGCGGCGGTTGATGAACGTCTGGCCAAAGTAACCGCAGCGGTAGATCTCCGATTGCTGGTACGAGGTCCCGTAACCTCCGCCGTAGCCGGCAAAGGTGAGCTTGATGCCGCGCCGCCGCGCGTATTGGCTGCACTCGCGCACGAGGTCCGCGTAACCGGCGCAACGCGCGATGTCCCAGCCGAATCCGTCGAACCAGACCTGGTTGATCTTGTAAGCGAAGCACATGTCGAGCTTCCGCTTGAGCCGCGCCAGGCACGCCGCTGGCCCGTCGCCCCAATCATACGACCAGCGGTTCACCTCCACGTTCAGCAGCCAGTCCGATGCGCAACGGTAGCGGAAGTCCGGCCAGTCGTTGATCGCGACCTGGGGCAGATACCGGACGCCGCCGTCGGACTGGAGAAGCTGCACGAGGGTCGCCGCGCCGCGCAGCAGCCCCTCCGGCTCCGCCGCTGCGATCTCCACGCCGCCGGCGCCGACCTCGAGCCGGTAGGCCTCCGGGCGCGCATCGCGCGGGAGGCGGCCCGCCAGCGGCATGTTGGCGTCAACACGCAGCGTGACCGTTACGAGGCCGGAGCGGGCGCCCGTCCCGATCGGCGCGGCCAGCTTGTCGGCAAGGTACTCGGCGGCAAAACCGGCCTCCGGCCCGGCCACAATCAAACAGCTTGAGGGCTTCTCCGCGCCGCCCAGCGTCAAACGGCCAGGGCGGATTTGCACTTCCTTGGGCGTCGGGAGAACATCGATGGCCGGCGCGTCCGCCACCTCCGCCGCGCGGCTGCTCCGCAGGCATGCGCCGAGCATGTGCCAGGCCGCTGCCAGCAGCAGCAATATGAACAGGCGACGACTCGACCGAGCGAGTCTCTTGCAGTACACGATCCACACGCTTCCGCCCTCATTCTTCTTGCGAAAAGGCTCGATCCACGTCCACGGTTATTCGTGTTTCGCCAGCAGCGGGGCTAGCGCCTTGGAGAACACGTCGGCCTGCCGCATCATTCCCAGGTCGTTGGGATGGCAGCCGTCGACCGTGCCTTCCGCGTCGTCGCCGAGCATTCCCTCGTTGGAGAGGAAATACACGTTTTTCACACCCTCGGCCGTCAACTTCTGGTGGATCGCTCGCAGGATGGTCCCTTTTTCCGTTGGGCAGACGTTTCTGACGCTGCAATCCTCGGCGAGCAAGATGGGCGTCTCCGGGCGGGCGGCGCGGAGCGTCTTCACAAACGGCTCGATCCGGGCCGATACCAGGTCCGGTGTCATGTTCCACAGACAGTCGAGGACATACACCGACGGATCGAGTTCCGCGAGGAGCTCCGCCATGGCCGGCTCCATCCTCCCGCTGCCGCTAAAGCCCAAGTTGATCACCGGCCTGTCCAGTTGCCGACCGACGATCGCCGGGAAGGCCATGCCCGGCCGCGAGGCACAGCCGCCTTGAGTAATGGATGTGCCGTAGATCACGATCGGCTTTCGTTGTTTGACGGCCGCGGGATCAGGCGACGAAAGCGTGCTCCCCTTCGGGACGCCGATCTCCACGCTGGCGACGCCGTTA
>JAMOAF010000327.1 GCA_023621895.1 Planctomycetota bacterium | reverse complement strand
CCGCTCCATCTGGACGAGCCAGATGGGGGCGTGCCCGCTGGAGTGCGGATGCTCAGAGGGCGCTGCTAGCCGTCAACCTTCCGCTCCATCTGGACGAGCCAGATGGGGGCGTGCGCGCTGGAGTGTGGATGCTCAGAGGGCGCTGCTTGCCATCAACCCTCCGCTCCATCCGGACAGACCTGTCTCGCCCTTTCAGGGCTGGCGTCTTCGCCCCTTCCCGAACCCAGGGCGGCGCGAGCGCGGCTATCGCCGCTGCGCTCTGCCCTGGGCTGGTTTGTGGCTGCCTCTGCGGGGCGAAATCCGAACGCGAACGTATGCAGCCGCCGCGAAACGGTCAACCGCTTTTCTCCTGGTTCCCATCAACCAAGGCCAGCGCTTGCGGCCGTTTCGGGTTGGCCCGCTTGCACTACCCTACACGCCGAGAGCCTCCGCCAGCAGCCTCTCGTGCGAGCGGGCCTCGTCGAGGGCGTCTTGGGCGATCACCCGCCAGTCGGGGTGCTCCTGGAGACCGGCCGCCGCCTGCTCGATTTCCGCAACTACCCCGCGCTGAAGCTCCAGCGCGTGCTCGACGATCCGGCCAAGGGCAACGTCGTTCCACGCGGTGAAATCGATCGGGAATGCGCCCGGATTGGGGGCGCCGCCGGCCTGGCGAATCGCCTCGTCGAGCCGCCTGGCGAGCGCCTGTTGCTCGCCGGCGATCTGCTGGAGAACCGCCCACAGCTCCCTCGGCCCCCGGTAACTCGCGCGGCGAACCTCGATCGAATACGTGGCGAACGAACGCGCAGCAAGGTGGAGCAAGCGGTTCAAGGCGGAAATCGAGTCGGATCGGACCATGTCCAGGAATTGGACCTCTCAGGGAAGAAGCATCGATGCAGCGTGCTCTGCCTGGGCGAACAGCGGGTTCCAGAACACACCCAGGAGAACGAGCAGGAAGGCGATCAAGGCGCAGAAAAAACCCGGATTGGACCAGAGGCCGATCTCCGGGGCCGGCCGGCCGGCCCGCTGCGGATCGAGGACCATCGTCTTGACGACCCGCAGGTAGTAGAACAGGCTCACAAGCGTGTTGGCCACGCCAATCGCCACGAGCCACAGCAGGCCGCCCTTGTAGGTCTGGGCGAAGATGGCGAACTTGGCGGAAAAACCCGCCAGGGGCGGCAACCCCACCAGGCTGAACATGATCACGGCGACGCAGACGACCAGGCCCGGCGATCGGCGCACGAGCCCGGCGTAGTCGGGCAGCTCCTCGCTGGCGATCGCGTTGCGGAGGAAGGCGACGAAAGCAAACGCCCCCAGGTTCATCAGCAGGTAGACGGCGATGTAGAAGGCCAGCGCGGCGACCGTCAGCCGAGCGGCGGCCGGGTCCTCGCCCGCTAGGAGAATCGCCGCCGCCAGCGGCATCAGCATATAGCCGGCATGCGCGATCGTCGAATAGGCCAAGAGGCGTTTCATGTTGTCCTGGCCGTAGGCCGCCAGGTTGCCGAAGGTGCAGGTCACGCCGGCCAGGATCGCGATCAGCCAGCCGCAATAGAGCCGCACGGGGCGCAGCGCGGCGGAGCTGCCGGGCGCGGCGACCAGGACCGGCTGGCTGACGCCTTCGGCGATCTCCGGCGCGGCCGCCGCCGCCTCGGCGGCGAAAACGGCCGGTTGAATCGCCGCCCGGTCGAGCTGGCTCGGCAGGTGCCCCAGGCCGAGCGCGACGCGGACCAAGAGCGCCAGCGCCGCGGCCTTCGAGGCGATGGAGAGAAACGCGCCGACCTCCGCCGTGGCCCCTTCGAAGGCGTCCGGCGCCCAGAAATGGAACGGCACCGCCGAGAGCTTGAAGGCGAATCCGACCAGGATCATCAGTCCCGCAAGGGCCAGCACGAGCTCGCGCGAGCCGGCGCCGCCCGAGCCAAAGAGGGCGGCGAGCTGGACGCTCATCGTCGCCAGGTGGGCGGTCCCCAGCGTGCCAACAAGCAGGCTGATCCCGTAGAGCATCACGCCGGCGGCGCCGGCGCCGAAGACGGCGAATTTCAGGGCGGCTTCCGCGCTCTTCCGCCGGTCCTTGAGCACGCCGACGAGGACATAGGAGGGAACGCTCGCCATTTCGATGCCCAGGAAGACGATCAGCATGTGGTTGGCCGCAACCATCAGGCACATGCCCAGGGAAGCGCCCAGCACCAGCACGTAGAATTCCGTTGCGTCGCTCCGGTCCGGCGTCCCGCTGACGCGCGTCAGCGACGCGAACAGCAGCACGAACAACAACAGCAACCGCCGCATGTAGAGCGAGAAACTGTCGAGCATCAACATGCCGGTGAACAGCTCGGTAGGCCGGTCGGGCGTCTTCGTGAGCAGCGCGGTCAACAGCGCCGCGAGCGTGCCCAGCACCATGACCGGATACGCGCTGCCGCTACGGCCCGTGGACAGCATCCGCACAACGAGCAGGGCGACGATCGTCGCGCAGACGATCAGTTCCGGCGCAAACGCCAGGACAGACGTTTCCGCGGTCTCCCGGAGCGTGCTCTGTACCAGGTCGTAGAAGCTCACGGCTGTTCGACTTCCTTCCAGGGGGCAGCGTGGTGGAGCGACGCCAGGCCGGCGCTGCCGGGCGGCGCGGGCGCGGCGCCGCCGATCGCCCCGGTGATCGGGTCTTGCGACTCCGCGGCCCACGCGGCCAGGGCGTCCACGGTCCGGTCGACGCTCGGCGCCATGTAGTTGAAAACGGCTTTCGGATACACGCCCAGCAGAACGGCGAAGGCCAACAGCGGGGCAGCGATCGCCAACTCGCGCCGCGTCATCGGCCGCAGCGCGTCGCCGTGCGGGCCCTTGTATTCCGGCCCGAGATACACCCGCTGGATCGTCCAGAGGATGTAGCCGGCCGTGAGGATCATCACGAAGGCCGCGATCACCGCCAGCGCCTGGCTGTAGTTCCAGACGGAGAGCACGACGAGCACTTCGCCGATGAAGCCGCAGAGGCCGGGAAGTCCCAGGGCGGCGAAAAAGATCACCATGGAAACGCCCGTGTAGACCGGCATCCTCCCGAACAGCCCGCCGAACTCGTCGAGGTTCCGGTGGTGGACGCGGTCGTAGACGACGCCGACGAGGAAGAACATGCCAGCCGAGCTGATCCCGTGGGCGATCATCTGGAACATCGCCCCGTTCATGCCCATCTTCCAGTAATCGCCGCTCATCCCGGTCTGGGCGGTGATCGTCCAGACGCCCAGCCCCAAAACGACGTAGCCCATGTGCGAAACGGAGCTGTAGGCCACCAGCCGCTTGAAGTCCTTCTGGGCCATCGCCGCCAGCGCGCCGTAGACCATGCTGACCACGCCGAGCGTGCAGACGAGCCAGGCCAGCTCGTAGGCGGCCTCGGGGCAGATCGGATAACAGATGCGGATGATCCCGTAGCCGCCCATCTTCAAGAGCACGCCGGCCAGGATCATCGAGATCGGCGTCGGCGCCTCGACGTGCGCGTCCGGCAACCAGGTGTGCAGCGGGAACGAAGGCACCTTGACGAGGAACCCGACCAAGAGCAGCAGGAAGACCCACCACTGGATCGACTTGCCCCAGACCAGTTCCGCCGAAAACGGAGAATCCTTGGCCTGGCCCTGCTCGGCCAACGCCAGCAGGTTGAACGTGTGCAGCGGCCGGCCGTCCGGATCGTGCTCCTTCAAGACGTTCGCGTGCACCTTGGCCGCGGCAAGCTGCGACTTGTCCAGCCGGTTCAGGTCGCTGCTGAAGTAAAGCGCCAGGATCGCCACGAGCATCAGCACGCTGCCGAACATCGTGAACAGGAAGAACTTGATTGCCGCATACTCGCGCCGCGGACCGCCCCAGACGCCGATCAGGAAGTACATCGGCAGCAGCATGACTTCCCAGAAGACGTAGAACAGGAAAAAGTCGAGCGCCAGGAACACGCCCAACATGCCCGTCTCGAGCAGCAGGAACAGCACGCAGTAGGCCTTGACGTGCCGGCTGATGCTCCAGCTCGCCCCCATCGCCAGGACGCTCAAAAACGAGGTCAGGAGCACGAGGGGAAGGCTGATCCCGTCGATTCCCAGCGCGTAATAGATGTTGAACGACTCGATCCAAGGGATGCTGAACGCCCGCTGCATTTCGCCCGCGCCGACG
>JAMOAF010000644.1 GCA_023621895.1 Planctomycetota bacterium | reverse complement strand
ATAGCAGCGGTTACGAGTCATGGCACTCGCCTCGGATCGTGGCATATGAACCACCCGAAAAGACGGCCTTTGGTTGCGGCGACCAAGATGGTTACTACAACTCGATGAGCCTCCTGGCACGCCACCACTGGCTGCTGGTGAACGACCGATTCTCCGTGCCGGCCAACTTGCGCATTTTCGCCGACGATCGCTGCGCGCTATCCGCCGAGCAGCGCCGAAGCTTGCTCGAAGAGCTGTCCAGCGGCCAGACTCTCCTCGTCCTCTCGCCCGAAAGCCCCCCCGGCCAGGCCGGCGCCGGCTCGCTCGCCGACCTGTTCCGCGGTCCGGATTTTCCCGGGACGGTCCGGCGGGAGACTCCGGAAGAGGTCATCCGTGAGCTGCCCGGCGGAGGAGCGGTTCGGTGGCTCAAGGCAGAATGGCTTGTCGACAATGAGCATCTCGACCCCCCTTCGCAGGTCCCGAGGGCTGAACAGAGGCGCCGGGCTGAGTGGTTTCTGGCCAAGATTCAAGCGATTCTCGACCGGGGGAAGAAGGCGTCGGCGCCGGACGATTGAGAAGCGGCAAGGTTCAAGGCTCAATTGCCCATCGCCAGGATTGGGCAAGCCGGGGCCTTTGATTGGTAGCACCGGACGTTTGGAATTTGGACCTTGGACCTCGGGTTTGGAACCTTGCGCGAAAACCGGCGCCTCGCCCGGTGCTCACGTCTTGGCGGCGGCGGCCCCGGCGCGTAGGATTGAATAGTTGGTCTCCCGATATTCCCAACAGTGCGAGAGTGAATGCTATGGCCGTGACTCTGACGGAATCAGCCGCATCGGAAGTGAAACGATTGATTGAAGGTGAAAAGCTCGGCGTCGACACCCGTCTCCGGATGGCAATCGGCGGGGGCGGATGCAGCGGGTTGCAGTATGGGCTGGGATTCGACACCCAGTTCGATCCGGCCATCGACGCCGAGTATGCGCAACACGGTGTCTCCCTGGTCACAAAGAAGAAGTTCGCGCTGCACCTCGACGGCACCACGATCGACTTCCAGGACGGCCCGATGGGTCGCGGTTTCACGATCGACAACCCGAACCATCCCCGCGGCGGCGGGTGCCCCGGATGCGGCGGTCACTGATCGCCGTTGGGAAAGATCATCGCGTCGGCAAACGTCCACTGGAATTGCGGATCGGCCGCCAGGTCGATGTGTTTTGTACGCGCGGCCAGACATTCCGCTTCGTGCCGCTTTTCCCGCGACAGCAGCGTGAGCCGCGCCCCAGCCAACGACGTGTTGCCGCAATAGCGGATTCGATCGTCCGGTATCGATGGCGGGATGAGCCCAATCCGGCGCGCCTTGGCGCGGCGGATGTAGTTGCCGAATCCGCCCGCAAGATAGAGCGCGGCGACCTGCCCGGGTTCGATTCCGGCTCGCGACAAGAGCAGTTGGATGCCGGTCCGAATCGCGCCCGAAGCGAGCTGCAACTGGCGGATATCCCGTTGATTCAACACAATCGCCTGGCCGGCCGCCGACTGTTCAACAGGGACCAGTTGAAAGGCCAGGTTCTGGGGATCGTCCGACACGCGCTGGCGGATGTCGTCCGGGGTGGTCGGAGGCAAGTCGCTGCGGCGCCGGAAACGCCCCTCGGGGCTGACGACCTGGAAGTCCAGCAGGATGGCAGCCAGGTCGATCAGCGCCGATCCGCACAGCCCCAGAGGCGCCGAGTGGCCGATCGTCTCGATTGCCAGGGTGCCGTCGAAAGTCACGCGCTCGATCGCGCCGGCACAGGCCCGCATGCCATGCGTGATCCGAGCGCCCTCGAAGGCCGGACCGGCGGCGGCGGCCGCCGCATACAGCCTCCGATGCGCGGAAAGCACAATCTCGCCGTTTGTTCCCACGTCCACCAGCAGGGTCGGCCCCGGCTGATCGGCCAGGTCCGTCGTCAGCATTCCCGCCACCGTGTCGCCGCCCACAAAGCCGCCGATCACCGGCAAAACGTAGGCTCGGCCGCTCGGATGGATTTTCAGGGGCAGCTCGCGCGCGGGAAACCGCAGCGCGGTCCGCACGGCCGGTACAAAAGGTACCTCGCCGAGAGAGCGTGGATCCAAGCGGCACAGCAAGTGCTGCATGGTCGTATTGCCCGCAAACGAAACCTCGTAGATCTGCTCGCGCTGGATACCGGCCGAGGCGGCCAGCGACTCGATCAACCGATCGATCGCCTCGAGGACCGACGACTGGAGCCGCGCCAAACCGCCATCGCCCGCGGCCATCTGAATTCGCGTCAGCACGTCGTCGCCGAACCGCGTCTGCGGGTTGAGCTGCGTGGCGACCGCCAATTCCTCACCGCTCGCCAGGTCCACCAGCGCGGCGGCCAACGTCGTCGTGCCGACGTCCACGGCGACCGCGAAGCTCCGGTCCCGGGTGTCGCCGGGCTCGAAATCCAGCAGCAGATTCTCGGCCAATACGGCGGTGCCGCAGAACCGCGCCTCGCGCAGCCGCGCGGGCAGACTGCCGATCACCCGCAGTTCCGCCTCGAAAGGCCCGATCGCCCGCTCAAGGCGCGCATGGTCGCTGGCATCGTCGTCGCGGCTGGGAGCTGGCAGTTCCACGTGCTGCTTTCGAATCGCGGCATCGATGGCAATCGGCCGATGGTGGTTTGGCGCGCCGGTAAGAATCTGGTGAAATTCCGAAAGGCGGGAGAGCTCCGGCACCTCGATTCTTGCCGGTCGGACAACCTTCGCCTGGCAAGCCAGGCGCACGCCGGCCTCCAGTTCCGATTCGCTCAGCAGTCGCCGCTCCGCCGCGGCTGGCTCCTCGGCCCCCTCGCGAACGATCACGCGGCACTTGCCACAAACGCCCTCGCCGCCGCATGGCGCATCGAGGATGATCCCGGCATTGGCCAGCGCTTCCATCATCGGCACGCCCTGGTCCGCGCGGATCGTCTTTCCCGAGGGATGCAGCCTGAGGGGAATCGAAATGTCACCCATGCTGGCTCTCCTCGTTGGCGTCTAATCCTTCCTGGAGCAAATCGAGGAATTTCGTAATCGTCGGCGCGAACACCTTCCGCTGCCGATGGATGATCCCCAAGGGACGTTCCAACGCCGGCGCGATCAGGCGCACCGCCGCCAGATCCCCCCGCGCCACCTCCGCGCGGACGGTCGGCTCGGGCAGGATGCTCACCCCCGCCTCAATTCCAATCGCCTGCTTGATCGTCTCGATATTGTCAAACTCCATCACGATTCGAACCGAGATGTTGCGCTGGCGCAAGTAGCGGTCGACTTCCTTGCGAATCACCAAATCCCGATCGAAACCGACGAAGGCCTGGTCCTTGAGATGCTCGGCGGTCACGACCTTCCGATTGGCCAGGGCGTGGTTCGGATGGCAGACGAGGACCATCCTCTCCGATCGCAGGGGAATCACGCTGAGCTCGACCGACGGGACCGGATAGGAGACGATCCCCAGGTCGACCTCCGAGTTGAGGACGGCCTCGTAGACCTTGTTCGGGCGGAGGTATTCCAGTTGCACCTTGGCCTTCGGATAACGGCGCATGAAATGCGTCATGCAGCGGCTCATGTCGTGCAACCCGACCGAGTAGATCGCCGCCACGCGAACCGTTCCCGTGATCTCCTTCCGCAGCGAGCGGACCTTGGTCTCAACCGCGTCGTAGAGCTCGAGGACTTCGCGAAACCCCTCGTAACAGGCCTGCCCCTCCGGCGTCAGAACGAACGGCCGTTTGCTGCGGTCCACAAGCTGCACGCCGAAGTGCTGCTCCATCCGATGCACCGATTGGGTCGCGGCCGACTGGCTCACCTGGTTGGCGGCCGCTCCACGAGAGAAGCTCTGGTGCTGCACCACGTCGCAAAACACGCGGATTGTCGCAATGTTCATGATGCCAATCTTAGCATAAGCTCCGCTTATGTCAACGCGCTTTCGTCCCAGGGGAATCGGCCCAGTGATCGCCGGCCGGCCCGGTTTCCGCCAGGCGCTGGTTCAGAGGGAAGACGCCGCCCCGCTTGCGCGGGGCTGGCGTAACGGGCCAGGAGACCCGTGCTACGGTGCGCGCGGGGTTGGCGTAACGGGCCAGGAGACCCGTGCTACGGTGCGCGCGGGGTTGGCGTAACGGGCCAGGAGACCCGTG
>JAMOAF010001122.1 GCA_023621895.1 Planctomycetota bacterium | reverse complement strand
GAACTTCGGCAGCAGTGCCTGGATCTTTTCGGCCGAGTCGACGATCTCGATCACGATCGGCAATGCGGCAGGCAGGGTACGGTCCCATGTGTCCAGGTTCGCAGGAGATGCAATTTCAACGTTCCTTGACGATATCCGACGCCTCGCCCTCGCACAACCTTTCGACATCGCCGCGGCGCCGTAGCCGTGTCGTCTGGCAGGGAAAAATGGGTGGCCGATGATCGCCATGGAGCCGGTAAAACGGATCGATTGGGCCGATTTTTCCGACCGGCGGATGCGGTCTCCATCCATTCGAGAGGACATCTCGGGCTGGGCGGTCGGCCGGCCAATCGCCCGCGGCGTTGCTGGCGGCTGGCCCGAGAGGCGGCTCTCTCCCGCCGGCGGTCGCCTCGCCACCCAGACTCGGCGGCAGCTGCCTGCGGTATACTTATGAGGATGCGCTCAAACGCTCCAGACGCCCCTGGTGGACCTTGCCGGATCGATGCCGCTTTGCCATGCTAAATAGTGGCTGGCCAACAGGCACGGCAAGCCCACCGGTTTCCTTGGCGGGCAGTCGGCGCTGCGGCAGCGCGAGAGAGACCGCGGGAGATTGTCGATGGCCTGGCAGTACAGCGAGAAAACCAAGCAATTGTTCATGGACGCCGTTCACGGCAAGCCGGGCACCCATCTTGGGGAGATCGAAAACCCGGACGGGATCGGCGAGCACGGATCGATCGCCTGCGGCGACGCATTGCGATTCACGTTTCGGGTCAAGCGCCACGAGACGGACCCCACACGCGACATCATCACCGACGCCCGGTATCTGACCTTTGGGTGCACGTCGGCGATCGCCGCCTCGGAGGCCCTGTGCTCGATCATCGAGCAGGGCCGCTACACGCCGATCCAGGCCCTCTCGGTCACGAACGAGGATATCGTCGAGTTTCTCGAAGGCCTGCCGGAGCAGAAGATCCACTGTTCGGTGATGGGGGCCGAGGCGCTCGAGGCGGCGGTGTTCAATTGGGCCCAGCGGCGCGGCGTCGACCTGGCCCAGTTGGGGGTCGACATCCATGCCGCCGAGCAGGAGGAAGGGCGGATCGTCTGCAAGTGCTTCTCTCTCAGCGAGCCCTATATCCGGCGGAAGATCAAGGAGCTCAACCTGCGAACCATCGCCGATATCACCGGGGCGATCAAGGCGGGCGGGGCTTGCATGTCGTGCCACCATACGCCGGGCGGTTTGCAGGACCTGCTCAACGAGACATGGGCCAACGAGAAAAAACCATCCGGCCTGCGGATTCTGACCGACTCGATTCCGCCCGTCGCGCCGCTGGCCGAGCGGCCGGCCCCGGCGGCCGGAGGCGGAGCGGAGCTGTCGCCCTACCAGTTCGCCAAGCGGATCGAAAAGGCATTTGACGAGTACATCCGCCCGATGGTCCAACGCGACGGCGGCGACGTGGAGATCATCGACATCAAGGACCGCCTGGTCTATTGCCGGCTGGCCGGAGCGTGCGCCGATTGCGCCGGCGCGGGCAAGACGCTGAAGTTCCTGGTCGAGCGGCACCTGAAGGACTCCGTTGACGAACAAATCCGCGTAATCCAAGTCTGAATGCCCGAAACGGCTCCCGTCTCGCCGGAAACAAGACCGCCGCTCAAAAAAAAGCGGTGCGAGCGAGCCGGATCAGCCCGTTCCGGGGCGAGAAGAAACAATGAAGACAATCTACGTCGACAACAATGCCACCACCCAGGTCGCCCCGGAAGTCTACCGGGCGATGGTCCCGTTTCTCACCGAGCAGTATTTCAACCCCAGCTCGATGTACGCGCCCGCCCAGAAGACGGCCAACGCCGTGGCGGGGGCCCGGGCGCGGATCGCCCAGCACTTCGGCGGCGTCCGCCCCGACGAAATCGTCCTCACGTCCTGCGCCACCGAAAGCAACAACATGGCCATCCGGGGCGCGGCCGAGGCGAACCCCAATCGGCGCCATATGATCACCACGTCGGTCGAGCACCCGGCGGTCCTCCAGGTCTGCAAAGACTTCCAGCGCCGCGGCTACGACGTGACCTTCCTGCCGGTCGATCGCCAGGGGAATCTCGACCTGGCTGATTTTATTCGCGCGCTGCGCCGCGATACGCTGCTCGTCTCGGTCATGCACGCCAACAACGAGACGGGCGTGATCTTCCCGGTCGAGCAGCTCGCCCGGATCGCCAAGGAGACCGACCCGAACATCGTCTTCCACACCGACGCGACCCAATCGGTCGGCAAGCTGCCGATCGACCTGGCGATCGACATGAAGCACATCGACATGCTGTCTTTTTCCGGCCACAAGCTGCACGCGCCCAAGGGAGTGGGCGCCTTGTTCGTTCGCCGCGGCGTGCCGGTCCGCCCGCTGCTGATCGGCGGCCACCAGGAGTCGGGCCGCCGCGCCGGCACGGAGAACGTGGCGTCGATCGTCGCCCTGGCCGCGGCGATGGACCTGGCCGCCGGCCGCCACGCCGAAGACGAGGCGCGGATTCGCGCGATGCGCGATCGGCTCGAAGCGGAGCTCGCCGCGCGGATCCCGGCGATCGAGATCAACGGCGCCGGCGCAGCGCGGATGCCGAACACATCGAACATCGCCTGCCATTACGTCGAGGGAGAGGGAATGCTCTACCAGCTCGATGCCGAGGGCATCTGCGCTTCGAGCGGTTCGGCGTGTACTTCCGGTTCGCTCGAGCCATCCCACGTGCTCACCGCCCTGGGCGTTCCCTTTACGGCGGTCCACGGCTCGATCCGCTTCAGCTTCAGCCGCTACAACACGGAGGAGGAGGTCGACCGGATCATCGAGGTCTTCCCGCGGGTTGTCGCCAACTTGCGCAATCTGTCACCCTACTGGGACCAGTCGGCCAACGCACCGCGGCGGAACGTCCAGGTGTTCATCCAGAAGACCCATTCAGGCTAGCCGCCGGCGACCGCGATCGTCCAGTCCAGGCACAATCCCCGGCAGACGATTTCGGCCATCCGGAACGGCAGCCATTCAAGCGCCGGCTCGAGCAGCCGCTTCAGCCCTCCCAGCCCCGCGCCGCAAAGCACGGTCCGGTGGTAGGTCTTGAAGAGCGGCACGCGCACGGACGTAAACCCCGCCCGGCGGAGCAGGCCGGTCACCTCGCGGAGCGTGTATTCCTTCAGGTGCAGACCGGCGGCCTCGTGCCGCGGCGGGCGGAACTCGCGGGTGATGTCCGACGGCCGCAAGTGCCAGTTTGGCGTCAGCGTGACCAGCAGGCCGCCCGGCACGAGCATCGAGCGAATCGCTTCGAGGTACTCCAGAATCTCGTCCCGCGGGATATGCTCGAAAACGTCGTTCCAGTAGACCAGGCTATGCCGGTGAGGCTGGCTCTTGGCGATCATCCGCACGTCGCCCACGAAGAGACGCTCGCGGCAGTCCGGCCGGAGCAGCTCGCAGGCGCGGCGAAAGAGGGCGCCCGAGACCTCCACGCCGCCGACCTCGAACCCCTCTTCGGCCACCGCCTTGAGAAGAAAACCGGCGCCGAAGCCAATTTCAAACAGCGAAGGGCGCACCCGCCGCGCCTGCCGCCGGAGCAGGCCGAGGACCAGCCGCTCGTAGCGGGCGTCCATCCCCATTGCCAGCGGCTGGCACGCGCCGCGGTTCCGAACGGCGAGAATCCGCGCGATCGTGTCGTAGGCCAGACGGGTTGCTACGTCCCGCTGCCGCGAACCTTTCGGTGCTTCAGCGATCCGCCGGGCCAGCACCTGCTCTTCGCGCCAGTGCAACTCGCGCAACTGCTCCGGATCGAGCGCGGCTAAGTCGCAAACCGACCCGCCCGTAAGCACAACCGGTTCAGCCATTTTCGCCGCCAAGGCCGGCAGCGTGGGGTGTGCCGGGTTGTTTGAAAGGACTTCCACTGCCCGTGGCTCCCGTGTGTGGTTCTCGGGCGCGGCCATGGTAATACTCAGCGCCTCTCTGAACTCTAGGTCACTCCGGTAGGGTGGTCCAGAGCGGACCATCGCCCGCCGAGCCCGGAATTGCCGATCCGCCTGGCCATCCCCGGCAACGTGTCAGGAGCTCGTTTGCTCTTCCCGTCCCGAAGGGACACCCCTAAGCCAGCCCAGGGTGGAGCACGGCGAGTGAAACGAGCCTTGCGCAACCCTGGGTCACGAGCC
>JAMOAF010000548.1 GCA_023621895.1 Planctomycetota bacterium | reverse complement strand
GTTTCACGGGCTCTCCGTGCATGCCTGTCGGGAGAAAACACGACATGATTCGACTCCTTTACAACTTCTGGCGCCTCAAGCGCGACACCCGCGGCGGGGTCTTCGTCGAATACCTGCTGCTGTGCACGCTGATTGGCATCGGTGTGATCTGCGGGCTGGCGACCTTGAAAGGCGCCTTGATTGCCGAACTCAGGGACCTGGCCGCGGCCATCGGCGAGCTCGTTTGCACTCCGGACGCGTAGACGCTCCGGCCGCGGCGCGAATCGCTGGCGGCCCGTGCAAAGGCCAAGGTGTTAACCCATGCGCAACCGAAGAAATCCGCGAAATCGCCGCGGGGTGGAGACGATCGAACTGATCCTCGTTCTCCCGATCCTGGTGATTGTGCTCATTTTTTCCGTCCAGTTCGCCATTGTGGCGATCTACCAGTCGACGGTAGTGCACGCCGCCACGGTCGCCGCGCGCGAAGCGGGCAAGGACCAGGGGGCTGACGAACTGGGAGCCGGCATCCGCACGGATTTCGATAAGGTGGTCGCCTCCGTCGAGTACATCGTTGGGGTCAACTGCATCCAGATCAGCGATGCCAGCTCTTCGGGCACCAAGGTAGTGCTGGAGGACCTGAATCCGCCAAACCCGCTGGAGGCGCCTTCGGTAGCATACGGAGATCCCGCGCTCGATTGCCAGCCGCCGCTGACACCCGCCGTGGAGCCGGGCCAGGTCCGCGTGACGGTTTGCGTCGATTTGATGAAAGCCACGAGGTTCTGCGATGCATTGGCCCCCTGGGGGGTGACCTTTGCAGGGCGGGTCTTCAGGGCCAGTTCGCTGGTGATGAAGGAATATGAACAAGATTTGAGCGTTGGCGGCTTGCCGTAGGAGGCCGGCGCTGCGGGACTTGATTTTCCGCCGTTTTTCGGCGCGCTCGGCAGAGACAATCCGCGGAAATCGTGCGAAAAGGTGAAGCTAGTGGCAACGATTGTGGACACCGAAAAGGAAGCCGTCACGCCCGACACTCTGGGCCCGGTGCTGAGCGCCGCGTGGGTGCTCAAGCCGAGGCACCTGGTTGCGTGCATCTTTCTTGGAACGGTGATTCTCTACATCAACACGCTGCCGTTGCTCGATTCGACGATCTGGCTCGACGTGTTTCAAGGCCAATGGATCGTCGACCATGGCGTCCTGCCCAAGAGCGACCCCGCTCAACCGCTGACCGACGGGATGCAGATTGTCCACACCAATTGGCTGGCGCAGGTTGCCTACGGCCTGGCCGATCGATGGGGGGGCCCAAGGGCGGTGTCCAACCTCTTCGCCGCCCTGATGCTGGCCTATTTGCTCGTCTTGGCAAGGGTTTTCTACAAGCAGACCGGGCGCGTAAGCCTGACGATCGCCGGACTGGCCGTCACGCTTCTGGTCGGAGCGACGTTTGACCTGTATGCGAGCGCCGAAGTGTTTGGGCAGCTCTGCTTCGCACTCCTCATCTGGGTCTTGACGTGTATGGATCGGCAAACGCTGCGCTCGGAATCCGCGGACGCGTCGGCCGCGAAAAACCCGGGCTGGCGGGTCTGGCTGGCGGTTGTCGCGCTGCTGGCAATCTGGGCGAATCTCCACGGGTCGTACCTGTTGGGAATCGCCGTGCTCGCCCTCCATGCGACCGCCGAGGGATGCGACACGGCCTGGCAGACCCGGAGCCTTCGCGCGACACTCGCGGACGAGACTTTTCGATCCCGCCTGCTCCTGGCGGAGGTGGCCCTGTTTGCCACGTTTCTCAATCCCTACGGGCCGATGCTCCTGGTTGAGAACCTGAGCTTCCTGGGCGACGAGCGCCTGATGGCGCTGCCCCGCTGGTTGTCGCTTAACATCGCCTCGCCGCGCGGCCTCGTGCTGGTCTGTTCGATCGCGCTCCTGGCGCCTCTGATCAAGGTCAGCCGGCGGCCGGTCCGCGTGATCGACGTCCTGCTGCTGGGGTTCTGCGGCGCCGCGGTGGTCATCACGGGGCGTGCCCAGGGGTGGTACGCCCTGGCCTACGCCGTGGTCACCATGCCCTACGTCGCGGAGGTGGTTGATCGCCTTCTGCCGGCGCGGCCGGCCAGCAGCGTGATCAAGCCGCTCACCCCCCGGAGTTTCGTTGTAACGCTGCTTTGCGGGTTGGCAATGTACTGCGCCTTCCGCCTGGCGCCGGCGAGCCGCGTGTTCCTGGGCGGCAATCCGCGCCATCTCGGCGACCTGATCGGCTCAAACGACCTGATGCAAACAGCCGATTTCCTGCGAACCAACCCCCCGCAAGGGCTCGTCTACGCTTCAACCGAATGGTCCGACTACCTGGTCAGCCAGAGCGGGCCTGAGACAAAAGCTCTAATGACCTCGAACGTCCAATGGGTGCCGCACCGGATCTGGAGCGATCACCGCCGCATGGCGACGTGCGAGGAGGGCTGGGAGCTGGGAATGGATCGCTACGCGGTCGACACCCTCGTCTTGGACAAGACAAAACATGCAGGCCTGGTCAAGTCGGCGACGCGGTCTCCGCGATGGTGGACCGCCTATGAGAACGAGAGCGTCCTGGTGGCGCGCCGCGTGGCTTCCGACCGGCCCGCCGGCGGTGCGGACACGGAGCCGGCGGGCGAAACCGAGAACGAGTCCCCCCATGCAGAAGTTGCTGCCCCCGTGCTGAAAGCAGAATGAGCGGAACGACTTCCGAGAGCGACATGATGAGCCAGCTTAAATCGACAAATCCCAGCCGGCATCCGCAGAGCGGGAAGGCCTCGAAGGTCGTTCTCCTCGTGCTCGTGCAGGTTGTCGTGATTTTTGTCCTCGTCGGCGCCACGATGGCTCGGCGGCACGAACAGGCGCTGAGGAAGGAACTTCCGCCGATGCGCCGCGTTCCCCTGACGATCGCGCCGCTCTACGACCGGCCCGACGTCGTTTCCGACGAGCAACTGCTCGACGTGCTCCACAAACTGCGGCCGCGTTTTCGCGGCCCCGGGCCGAAGATCAACCACGTCGACCATGCCTTGAGGTTCTGGGGAGTGGAAAGCAACTTCCGCGATCCCGAGTGCCTTTCCGGCGAGGAGATGCGCGATATTCTGCTCAACCACGCCCACTTCCGCGAGGTCTGGGGCGATCGAGAGCCCCCGCTCTTGGAGTGCAACGAGGATTGCGTTGGCGTGCGGACCCAAGAGGGCGAGGCCACCGCCAGCCACGTGGATCACACGATCGCCAGCCTGGCCGAGGTCGGAACCCCGCTCGATTTCCCGATCCACACCCCGGAGGGACCGCGGACGATGGCTGATCTGCTCGCGGCCTCGCTAAGAACGTTCGAAATCAACCAGGTGGAATACGAATGGTCGGCCCTGGCCTACACGCTCTACTGCGAGCGCTTAGCGCCGTTTGCGGACAAGTACGGGCAAGAAATGTCGTTCGATCGGCTGGCGGATCGGTTGATTCGCGAGCGCTGCAAACTGGGTGTGTGCCTCGGCAATCATCGGCTCCACACCCTCGCCGTGATGCTCCGCGCGGACGAACAGCAGTCGATCCTCTCGCCCGGATGCCGGAAGCGGGTTGTCGCCCATCTGAAGAAAGCGACCGGCACGCTCGTTGCCAGCCAGGACCCGGAGGGCTGTTGGAACCAGTACTGGGCCACCGGCGAGCCGCCTCGAGCCGGTGACGACAACGAACAGTCGCAACTGGATCCTCTCGGAAGAAAGATGGTGGCCACCGGCCATGCGCTGGAATGGTGGGCGCTTGCGCCGGAAGAAATCCTCCCGCCGCGGGACGTTGTCCAGCGCGCCGGGCAGTGGCTTGCCAAGAACGTCATGGCCTTGCAGGATGACGAGATCGTGGACAAATACACATTCCTCTCGCATGTCGGACGCGCGCTGGCGCTGTGGCGCGGCCACGAGCCGCTCGATTTCATCGAAGCCATGCAGGCCCGCGCCGGAACCCTGTAACCAATCGGAGACTTTGTCAACCAGGATCGCTTGCAGGTGGATAGACACCACTCCGCCGGAGGCGAACTGCAAAGGTGCAAAACTATGTTACTGAAACGAATTTGGCAAGATGAACGGGCTTTTGTCTCCTCGACCGATCTGATCTTCATCGCCACGATCGTCGGCCTCGGGACGATCGTCGGGCTGGCCGCCTTCCGCGACCAGGT
>JAMOAF010000092.1 GCA_023621895.1 Planctomycetota bacterium | reverse complement strand
GCTTACCCCCAGGGGTTCGACCAGCCTCGCAAGCGGCGGCTGGCAACCGCCGTGCGCGATGTCGAGGCGCCCGCCAGCGTCGCATTGGACAAAGCCAAGGAACGTTGGGCGCTGCTCTACGACGAACTGCTGCAAAGGCAGAAGACGGCGGCCGGCCCTTGCGGAGTCGTCTACGTGCCCGACGAACTCGATGCAGCCGTCGTCGGCCTGGGGCCTTACAACGTGCGCACGACGCTCCGAGGCAAGCCGGGCGGCCGCAAGATTACCTTCGGCGTGTGGGACTTCACGCCGCAGCATGAAGCGGAGCCGGTCCGCCGCTACCTCGTTGATTCAGGCCCTGCAATCGCCGACGACCTGGCTCTCCTGGCCAGAACCGATTGGCTGGCGGGCCCGGTTCCCGCGACTCGGCTCGCGCCGTCGCGCGCCGAGCAGCTCGCCAAGGCGGCCCGGACCCGGCGCCGGCCGACGCCGTTCGACGAGATGACCGACACGGTGGTCACGCCGCACGTCGCGTGGGCCAAGCCGCTGCCCGCCGGTCCGGTACGACTGCTGGTGATCGCACCGCGATGGGAACAGCGCGAGACGGTCGAACTGGCCCAGCGGCTCGACGTGGAGTATCAAACCGTTTCCGTCTCGCGGCCCGACAGCCTGCTGGACCCCGGCTCACTCTACCTGTACGGCTCCTACGACATCTACGGCTACCCGCGGAAGAATGAGACCGACGTGCTCTTCGAGATGGCCGAAAAGCTCCGCGCCGCAAACGACTGCGTGATCCTCAGCGGATTCCAGCCGGAGCTGATGCCGGGGTACGTGCGCCGCGAGTTGGCCGAGAAGGTCCGCGGCGGGGCGGGGCTGATCCTGCTGGGCGCTGCCAAGGGCTTCCTCGCCGAGTTGAGGGACCAACTGGAACCGGCCGATTGGACGGCCGACGTTGTGCCGACCGCAAATCTGCCGGTGCTGGATCGGATGGTTGCCGAGAATCGGCCCATCGCCAGTGCCTACCAATGCGGCAAGGGGCGAGTACTTGCATTGCACTACGCCGGCGGACATCTCTGCCTCACGCCCGGCCTCAGTCACGAGGACCCCGACGTGCTCGGCTATTACGACTATTTTCACAGTCTCGCGGCCTCGGCCGTTCTGTGGGCGGCCAACCGTGAGCCGGCCGTGCAGATTCGCTTCACCGACAAGCCGGGCGAGGTGATGATCCACGCCGAGGAGGCGCGGCCGGGCGCCGTGATCGAGGTGATGGACCATGATCCGGCGCGTGGGTTCCGCGAGCAGGCCGACCGAAAAATCGACCTGCCTGGGGGCGACAGCCGGCACGGGCTGGCGCTGCCGGGCCCGGCCACCGGGCCGAGGCTGGTAAGCGTCTGGGTCAAACAGGACGGAAAGACGCTCGGGTGGACAACGGGCCACTTCGACCTGGGGGCCAACGCACCGCACATCGAATCACTCACACTCAACGAGCCGGCCGTTTCGCCGAGTGGGACCGTGTCGGGCAGCGTCGCGTTGAGTGCTCTGCCAACCGGCGGCCGGATCGACTTGGAACTGTCCGACGCGCTTGGCCGGCTGATCGCGGAAGTTCGCCTGACTCCCACCGGCGCCACTTCGGCGTTCCAGGTCAAGCTGCCCCAGACGGTTGCTCTGCTTCACGAAGTGCGCGCCCGGCTCCGGCAAGCCGACCGTCTGCTGGACCAGCGGATCGCCACCTTCGCCGTTCCCGACCGGACGGTCGACGACTTCCACTTCCTGGCTTGGAGCGATGGCGGAAACCACGCGGTGCGGCACCTGATCAACCGCGAATTGGCTGCCGGCGGCGTCGATTGGATCGACAACACGGGCATGACCGGCGGTGATGCGATCCGCGCGGCGGCGGCGTGCCGCAACGCCGCGCGGTGGGGATTACGCAGCATCCCCTACATCACGCGAATCGCCTCGCAGCAGGCCAGCGCCGGCCCGCGCAGGCCTTGCCTCACCGACCCGAAACACCTGGAAGGTTGGACCGCCGGCCTGGCCGATCGGGCCGCCGGAGCGGCGGCATTCGGTCCGCCCGCCTACACGCTTGGTGACGAGAACTACCTGGTTCATGGGCAGGTCGACCTTTGCACGTCGCCCACCTGCCTGGCCGCATTCCGCGTCGAACTCGAAAAGCGTTACGGGTCGCTCGACCGCTTGAATGCCGCCTGGGCAGCCGCGTTTACCGACTGGGCCGACGTCGTGCCGGCCACGTTCGACGAAGTCAAGGACCAGCCCAATCACTGGCCGCGCTGGGCCGATCATCGCATGTACATGGACCGCGTGCTCACCGAGGCGCACGCCATCGGCCGCGATGCGATCCGCCGCACCGATTCCGGGGCCCGAGTCGGGTTCGACGGCGTGTTTGATCTGAACAGTTGGCACGGGTACGACTTTTACCAGCTTTGCCGGGCGTGCGACCTGGTGCAGGTCTACGCGTGCCGCCCGCCGCAAATCGAGTATCTCCGCAGTTGGAAACAACCCGGCGCGATCGTCGGCGCCTGGTACAACCATACGGGCAACTACGACGAGGTCTCGGCCAAGCGGCTGGGCTGGGACCTGCTGCTGCACGGCTTCAACAGCAGTTGGTATTGGACCAGCTACAACACGGGCCCCGCGCTGCTGTTCCCCGACCTGCGCGCCGCGCCGCAGTTCACCTGGATGCAGGAGTCGCACGCTGAAATCATGGGCGGCATCGGCAAGCTGTTACTGCACGTCCGGCGCGAGCAGGACGGAGTTGCCATCCACTACAGCCAGGCCAGCGTCCACGCCGGGACACTCGCCGGACGGAGCCATTCGCGTGCCCAGTTGGGTTTCGCCCGCCTGGTCGAGGACCTGGGCCTGCAATTCGACATGCTCTCCTATGAGCAGATCGAGCAGGGCCAACTTGGCCAGTACAAGGCCCTGCTCATGCCCGCCTCGACGGCAGTTGGCCCCGCCGAAGCCAAAGCCATCCGGGAATTCGTCGAATCCGGCGGCCTGGTGATTGCCGACACCGCGCCCGGCATCCTCGACGACCATTGCCGGCTTGTCGAGTCCGGCCTGCTGGACGGGTTGTTCGGCGTCGCGCCAAGCGGCTTGCCCGAGAAGGCCGGCGAGGAGCCGATCCGCGTCGATAGCGAAGGACTTCAGGCCGAGTTGCCGATGCCGGCGTTTGCCAGAGACATCGAACCGGCCGGGGCCAAGCCGTGGGCCATGGCCGGAACCGCGCCTGCCGTGCTGGTCCATCGGGCAAGCAAGGGTTGGACGGTCGTGCTCAACACGGCCATCGAGCAATATGAAAGCCTGCACGCCGGAGGCGACACCCGAGCGATCCGCCAGCTCGCCGCACGCCTGCTGGATCTTGCCGGCATCCGGCCGCGCGTTCGCATCACAGCCGATGGGGACGACGTCGACGCCTGCGAAGTCGTCCGCTTCACCGACGGCGAGAACGACAAGATCCGTTATGCCTCGATCATGCGAGACCACCGTGCCGCAGGCGTCGAGCCGCAAGACGTGACTATCCTCCTGCCCGATCCGGCTTGGCTTTACGACGTTCGAGCTGGGAAGGCGCTCGGCCATGCGCAAACGGTCCAAACCGAATTATTGCCGGGCGATCCGAAGATTTTCGCGCTGCTCCCCTACGAAGTAAAAACTGTGACGGTGGAACCCGGGGTGTCCAAGGTTGCAGTCGGCGCGATGGCCGCGTTCGACATCACGATTGAGACGGGCGAAGACAAGCCAGCCGGCCTGCACTGCGTGCGTGTCGAGCTGCTCAACCCGGCCGGTAATGCGATGAAGCACTACTCGCGCAACCTGCTCAGCCGGAAAACAAGTGTATCATTCTCGTTCACCCCCGCTTTGAATGATCCCACCGGCACTTGGCAGCTTCGCGCCACCCACATCGCCACAGGCCACACCGTGATCGCGCGGTTTGACGTGGAAGAAAGGTAAGAACGCGTGCGGATTGAAAATCGGCAAACATGTCATGTTGGCGGCCTTACGAGGGAAAAATGGATGACATGCTGCAAGGAAGCCTGTCATGGACCGCCAGCCCTACACGTCGTTCTTTCTTCAGCCGACCGGCGTTTGGCATCGCCAACGAGCTGCCTCGTACCCGCTCGTATTCGTCAAACGTCTGTAACGGTG
>JAMOAF010000988.1 GCA_023621895.1 Planctomycetota bacterium | reverse complement strand
GGCGATGATCCTCGAGGCCTTCATGTCGGCCGTCCTGCTCCTGGCCGTGGCGCTCTGGATTCAGAGAGTCCCCCTAAATGGCATCGTCGGTGTCGCCGTTCAAGGGATCAAGGGAGTCGTGCCCGCGATGCTCCTTCTGGCGCTGGCCTACACTCTCAATACCCTGAGTCGGGAGTTGGGTACGGCAATGTACGTCGTGGAAGTAACCCGGGGCTGGTTGACGCCGGGCTTCCTTCCAACCGCCGTCTTCCTTCTCTGCGCTATCGTCTCGTTCTCCACGGGCACCTCTTGGGGAACGTATGCGATCGTGATCCCGATCGCCGTCCCCCTGGCGTTCGAGTTCAGCGGCGGTGAGGTAGACAGGCTCGTGCTTGCCACGGTTGCCGCAGTCGCCGGCGGTGGAGTGTTTGGCGACCACTGCTCCCCCCTGTCGGACACCACGATCCTCTCCTCCTTCGGGGCCGCGTGCGACCACATGGACCACGTCAGAACCCAGTTGCCTTATGCCCTCGTGGCCGCCGGGATTTCCGTGGGGTTGTACATCCTGCTGGGAACGGTCTAAACGAGCTTGCGTGATTCGTGGAAAAAGCGGCTGTTATTCCGATAGCCGCGTGGGCTTGCCCCGCGCTTCGTTACGTACGGGTTGTGCCGCAGCGCGGGCGCGCCGCGGGGCAAGCCCACGCGGCTATCATGCTCTCATGAATTCCTCCCGGAATCACACAAGCTCATTTTCGGTTCAGGCCGGGTACGACGTGAACCGGGGCGGCGCCGGCTGGAGTCGCTTCATCAGGCTCGCCCGAGACGCGCCGCAGACGCCGATATTGCCGGTGGCCCGGTCGAACCTTCCATGCCGGATTCAGATTTTGGGCCGCTCGCTGGCCTTCGTCAATTTCGGCCGCGGGCGCTGATTCCACTTCTTGACCTCCGCCTGGAGAACGGCGACGGCCTTGTCGAGCTGGCGATCGACGCCCTGGGGCATTTCGCAGGGGCCGGGCCAGACGATCACGTCGGGGCGGGCGCCGTTCAGCTCCATGTCCTCGCCGGTCTTCAGCAAGAACCAGCCGCGGTAGGGAAGCCTCAGCATGCCCAAGTCCATGATCGGGACGGCGCCCGTGCTGACCACCGCGCCGGCCGTCGGCACGCCCACGAGCTTTCCGCGGCCGAGGGTCTTGATCGCGTGCGAGAAGATTTCGGCGTTCGAGAAGCTGTTTTGGTTGCAGAGCACGACGATCGGTTTGTTCCAGGTTGCGTAGACGTGCCGGTCCTGCGGATAGCCGGGCGTGCCGCCGCGCGGGACCGTGATCGCATGAACCGGTTGGGTCAGGGCCGTCAGCAGGTGATCGGTCGTCGAGCCGCCGCCGTTCTCGCGGACGTCGATCACCAACCCCTCCTTGCCCGCTCCCGCGTCGTAGAGCTCCTGCTCAAAGCGATAGAAGCTCCCCATGTCCATGGCGCGGATGTGGAGGTAGCCGAGGCTCCCGCCGGACGCCTTGGCCACTGCCTCGCGGTTCTGCTTGATCCACGACTCGTAGAGCAGCGATCGGGCAACGCCGTAGGTGATCGGGCGAAGCGTCACCTGGCGATCCTCGCCCTTGGCGTTGCGGACGGTCAAACGCACGTCCCGGTCGAGGCGGCCGTTGGCCACTTCAGCCAGGTCGATGGCCGGATCGATCGGCCGGCCGTCGATGGCCGTGACGATTTCACCGGCGAGAATCCGGCTCTTCACCTGGTCGGCCGGACTGCCGCCGATCACGTCGCGGACTTTCAGGCCCGGGCCCTGGTAGCCCGGTGTGAAGCGCAATCCGAAGTGGGGTGTAACCTCGCTCCAGCCGGCTTTCGGCGCGGCGTCGCTCGGCGGCCTGGACAGGAATCCAAGGTGTGATCCGTTCAGTTCGCCCAGCATCAGGCTGACCACTTCGCCAAGCCCCTCGCCGTCGGCGGCCTCGCGCGCCGCGCCGGTATACTTGCGGCGGATTTCGTCCCAGTTGCGGTGGTTCAAGGCGCCGTCGTAGTAGAAGTCGCGCATCGTTCGCCAACAGAGGTCGAAAGCAGCCTGGAACCGGGCGGGCAGGTCGACCTGCTGGTAGGCCGCGAAACTGAAGGCGGCCAGCTTGCCGTCGGCGGACAGGCTGCCGGGCACCCCATCGACTCGCCAGAGAATCTGGTTGCCTCGGGCGATCCAGCGGGCGTTGTAGCCCGACTTGGAACTGAGCAGCTTGGGCGCGAGGTCCGCCGGCGGCGAGATCGTGTAGGTGCCCTCCTGGCCGTTGATCTTGGCGGTGAAGGCCAGCTTCTTCGAGTCGTGGGACCAGAACAGGCGCTCCTCCGAGGTGTCGCTGATCGCGACGCGGCGGATGCGTTCGTGGATGCCGTCGAAATCGATCCGCACAACGGGCAGCCTCTTCTCCTGGCTCGCCGCGGGCGGCCTGGTTTCCTCTTTCTTCTCTGCCGGCTTTTCCTTCGCGGCCGGCTGCTTGCCGTCGTCCTTCTTCTCGCCCGCTTTCTGGTCCTCCGTTTTCGCTGCCGGTGGCTGAACGCCCGGCTTGCCTCGCACCTTTTCGATCTTCTCGATGGCCTCGCGAAGCTTGCGGTCGCGCAAGGTTGTCTCGGCTTCTTCCCTGGCGAGGTAGACGAAATGGATGTCGGTCTCCGTCGCGTCTCGGCGCCCCGTGAAGGCAATCGCCTTGCCGTCGGGCGACCAGACGGGATTGCCGTCGTTGTCGGGATGGCGAGAGAGGTTGAACGGCTCCCGGCGCCCGTCGATCGGCCAGATCCACACGTCCCGGTTAAACTGATCGTCCGACATCGCGTAGACAAGCCACTTGCCGTCGGGCGACCAGTCGAAATCGGGCTGGTTCCACGACTCGAACAGCCGGCGCTCGCCGCTGCCGTCCGTGCCGATCAGCCAGAGGTCGCCGCGGCCGCGAACGAACGCCAGTTCCGTGCCGGCCGGACTGACGCGCAGGTCCCGTTCGACTTCCACGGTGTTCGTCAGCCGCGTCAGTCGGAAATCGTCGTTCTGCCACCAGTATCGAACATTGTCGGCACGTTCGGCCTTCCACAGATCGCTCTGGCCCCCCGCGTCGCTGACGAACAGGATCGACTTGCCGTCGGGTGCGAAGACGGGATCGCGTTCTTCCTCGGGCGTGCTGGTCACCTGGCGCGGCTCGCGCAGCTCGGTGTCCATCACCCAAACGTCGCCGCCGGAGATCATCACGATCTCCAGCCCGTCGTCGCTGAAGGCCACTTGTTCCGCCTTGTCGAGCCGGCGCCGCTGCGTCTTGTCGGCGACCATGTCCGCCCGGACCGTGATGTCCAGCCGTTTTGGCGCTTGATCGGTTTCGGGCTGGAATCGATAAAGATCGAAGAGATGGCGGAAAACGATCGTTTTTCCATCACCCGCGATGCAGGGCATGACGACGGAATCGTCGTCGAAGTGCGTGAGCTGTGTTTCCTGGCCGCCTCCGATCGCACGGCGCCAGAGATTGAACGCACCGCTCTGCCCGCTCACGTAGTAGAACCGATTTCCGTCGGGCGCCCACAAGGGGAATCTCGCTCCGGCCGGCTCGTCGACGAGTTTCTGGAACTTCTTCGTGCCGATCTCGTGGAGCCAGATCTGGCTGGCCTGGCTGCCGCGATAGCCTTTCCGCCACCAGGCGACCCCCTCGCGAGTGAAGAGGAGCCGTTTGCCGTCGGGTGAGAGCGAACCGTTGCGCCCGTAGTCGTCGAACAGAAGTTGCTCGCTGCCGCGCTTTTCCACGCCGATGCGGAAGAAACGCTCCTCGTGTTTCCAGAAGTGATCCCGGCCGGCGTTGATCAGCAGCGAGGCGCTGTCCGGGTACCAGGCCTCCACGCGGCAGCCTTCGCTGTGGAAGGTCAGTTGCCTCGGCGCTCCGCCTGCTACCGCCACGACGTAGGCGTGCTGGACGCCCTGGCGGTCGCTGGTGAAGGCGATTGCCTGGCCGTCGGGCGAAAAGACGGGGCCAGAATCGCGGCCTTCGTGGAGCGTCAAGGGCCGGGCCAGACCGCCCGCGGAATCGACGATCCAGATATCGCCCTGCCACGAAAAGGCAAGTTTCGTGCCGTCGGGTGAGAGGGCGGGCGACGAGGCCAGGCGAACCTTCTCCTCGGCCGAAAAGCTGCTCGC
>JAMOAF010000531.1 GCA_023621895.1 Planctomycetota bacterium | reverse complement strand
GCCGCCCACGGGGTCTATGGCTATTTCGGCGACGACACGGCCTATCTCGACGCGGTGCGGTGGTGGATGAGGGAACACCACCGGCCTGCCGTCTTCCGTCACGTAGGGAATGACATGGCGCTGCTGCCGGACTTCGTGTCCCCGTTGCTGGAGCGATTGAACGACGCTCTCTGGAACGGCAAAGGGGACGCTGCTGAGCCAACCTTTGTCGATTTCGGAACGAGGCGATACTGGTAGTTCGATCAACGGGGAATCGCTGGCCGCCGCCTCGGGCACCGGGAGCGTGACATATTGATAGGGGGCTATATTCCGAGGGGCGGCCTCGCCCGACGCGATTGCCGCGGGGCCGGCCTGCAACGGCGCCCGCGCCGCGCCCGTGCTGGCCACCTGGTTGGGCGGGGAATGCAGGGCGGGCGACTCGAGCATATTGTCAATGCCGAGGCCCAACAGCAGGGCGAGGAGAAAGCTGGCGGCCATCGCCAGGGGCGTGCCGAATCGCGGCACGGCGCGGCGGCCGCTCTCTTTCCGCACTTCTGGCCGCGGAGCTTGCCTGGGAATCTCCGCGAGCGACTCCTTCCAACTCCGCGCTTCCAGGAAGGCCAGTGCACAGCGCCGCCAACCGTCGCGCGTTTTCTCCAGGCTCAAGAGCAGCTTTCGCCGCTCCTCCTCGCTCAACTCGCCATCTACGAGCATATCCAACGTGGCATCGTCGATCTTGGGGTATTCCGGTGCATTCATGGCTCACTTGCTGCCGGGCTTGCCGGCGATCACGGGTTGAAATCTCGCCGAGACTCGGTCTTCAGTTCGAGGTTCGCCAATTCCCCTCTCATCCGCGCCCTGGCTCGATGGAGCCGGGCCTGGACGGCGCTCTGGCTGATCCCCAAATGCTCGGCGATCTGTTGGTAACTCCAGTCTTCCGTGTATTTCAGCCAGAGTATTTCCGCATCGCGCCGCGGCAGCCGGCCCAAAGCCGCGCGAACGAGCTTGCGGCGCTCGTCGGCCAGCAGCCAGTCGAGCGGGTCGGGAGTGCGAACGTCGGCTTCGTCCGGTTGCGTGGCCTGGGCGTAATGGTCGGCCAGCTTGCGCCGCCTGCCGGCCTTGCGGCGGTAGAGCAGCGATTGCGTGACCGCGATGCGGTAAAGCCACGGAGCCACCTTGGCGGGGTCCTTCAGGGGACTCTTCTGCCGGATGGCCGCCAGCGAAACCTCCTGAAAAACCTCGTCGACCGCCTGGGGTTCCCCCACCCGCGCATAAATCACGGTCCGCAGCCAGCGATCGTGCTCCGCCAGTGCGGCTGACCAGTCGACGGTTCGGGGAGGGCCGGTTGGGGCCACGCAGACGCCTTTGGTGGACTTCATGACTAAGAAGATGGTTGCCGCGAGGGGCCGTTTGTTACGCGGCCCGGCGAAAAAGTGTTCGCCCAAATCGCGACTGTCGGTTATAACAGATTTTCACGCATGGAGTTACAGCAGATGGCAAAATCGATCGACTGGATCGATGGGGCACTGGCAGACCTCGAGGACCGGTGCTTGCTTCGCCGGCTGGCCCAGCGCGAAAGGTCGCAGGGGCCCGTGATCGTGCTCGACGGCCAGAGGCTCGTGAATTTCGGCTCCAACGATTATCTCGGCCTGGCCGCCGATCCGCGGCTGACAGCCGCCGTGCGGCAATCGCTCGACCAGTACGGCTGGGGCGGCGGCGCCAGCCCGTTGATCTCCGGACACAGCCGGCTTCACGCCCAGCTCGAGCGGCGGCTTGCCGAGTTCGAACGGGCAGAGGCAGCACTTCTGTTCACGAGCGGTTATGCGGCCAACACGGGCACGATTGCCGCCCTGGTCTCCGAGGGCGACGCGGTCTTCACGGACCGGAAGAACCACGCCAGCCTCCTCGACGGTTGCCGCCTGTCACGCGCCCGCGTCCAGGTCTATCCTCACGGCGACTGGCGGCGGTTGGAGAAGCTGCTGGCCCGCGAAACTGGCTATCGCCGGCGCCTGATCGTGACCGACAGCCTGTTCAGCATGGATGGCGACTTGGCGCCGCTGGTCGAATTGGCCGATCTGGCCGATCGCTACGGCGCCATGCTGATGATCGACGAGGCCCACGCCACTGGCGTATTTGGCCACTCCGGCCGGGGGGTGGCCGAACACCAGGGCGTAGAGACCCGCGTTCCCATCCGCGTGGGGACTTTAAGCAAGGCACTCGGTTCCCACGGGGGCTACGTGGTGGGCGAGCGGCGGCTGATTGAGTGGTTGGCCAACCGCGCTCGATCGTACGTTTTCTCCACGGCGGCGCCGGCGGCAGCGGCTGCCGCGTCGCTAGCCGCGCTTGACATCGTCGAAGCGGAACCCGGCCGCGGCAAGCTGCTGCTCGATCGGTCGGAGCAACTCCGCCGCCGGCTTTCCGCTAAAGGTTGGAACGTGGGGCGATCGGCGAGCCAGATCATTCCGCTGCTGTTGGGCGACGACGAGCAGGTGATCGAGCTGTCGGCCGCGCTGCGGCATCGCGGCGTTTTCGTTCCGGCCATCCGCCCCCCAACGGTCCCCCCGGGCGAGGCTTGCCTGCGAATCAGCCTGAGCCATGCCCACACGAGCGAGATGCTCGAATTGCTTGCCGAGTCGCTTGGCCGGGCACCGGATCCCCATTGACCCGCACCGCTGCGGGGCTACAATAGGAGTTTCGCATCGGCGGGGCGTAGCTCAGCCTGGATAGAGCGCTGCGTTCGGGACGCAGAGGTCGCTAGTTCAAATCTAGTCGCCCCGACTTTCTCTAAGTACCGCCGAATCAAGCACTTACGATACCTGCCAGCGGTCGGCAGAGCGGCCTGTTCTTCTCGGGAAACCCCGTAGTCTACCGGATTTCGACGAAGAAAGGTTGCTCCCATGCCCTATCGCCCCCCCGCTCTTCGCATACCCTCCTGCCGTTACCACAAGCCCTCCGGACAGGCCGTGGTCACTCTGAATGGCAGGGATCACTACCTCGGCAAGTACCGCTCGAAGGGGCCCTGATTGGCCTACGAGCGCTTGATCGCGGAGTGGCTGGCTGGCGGTCGCTATTTGCCTGCCGGCGAGGACGACCCCTCTCCGTGGCCGAGTTGGCGCTAAAGTATCTGAAATTCGCCAAAGTCTACTACCGCAGGGAGGGCAAGGTCACCGGCGCGATCCACGGCATCAAGGTCGCCGTCCGTCTCTTGCGGGAGATGTATGCCGATTCCGCCGTTTCGGACTTCGGCCCTCGGGCGTTAAAGGCGATTTAGCAGCGCATGATCCATGACGGCAATTCACGCCGGTACATCAACGACATAAGCGATCGGATCAAGCGCATCTTCCGCTGGGGGGTCTGCGAAGAACTCGTGCCGTCGGACGTGTACCACGGACTACAGGCAGTTCCCGGACTGCGAAAGGGGCGTTCGAAGGCTCGGGAAACCGAGCCGATCGTGCCCGTAGCCGATGCGGCGGTCAACCTCACATTAGACCACATGCCTGCGGTAGTTGCCGACATGATCCGCTTCCAGCGGTTCACCGGCGGCCGTCCTGGCGAAGTCTGCTCCATTCGCCCCGTCGACGTCGACACTTCGAGCGACGTATGGATCTACCGCCCCGAGAGCCACAAGACCCAACACCACGGGCGTGAACGGGCGATCGCGATCGGTCCCAAGGCCCAAGATGTTCTGCGACCCTATCTGCTCCGGCCTGCGGCTTGCTTCTGCTTCTCGCCCGCTGAGTCGGAGAAGAAACGTCGCGCAGCGCGCCATGAGGACCGCAAGACACCAATCGCCTACGGCAACCGGCCTGGCAGTAACTGCAAACTCAAGCCGAAAGTAAGCGCGCAATACAACCGTCCTTGACGGCTGGGTTACCTTGGAGGGGTGTGGTTTCTTTTTCCTTTCCAAGGAGAGTTCAATGGGAGACAGGCGGAGTTTCAAGGCGGAGGCGGTGTGGCGAGAGCGGCTGGCGAGGTTCGAGCGAGGCGGGCTGACGGTGGCGGAGTTTTGCCGTCGCGAGGGCGTGTCTGATCCGAGTTTCTATCTATGGCGAAAGCGGCTACAGCAAGGAGAACGTGGAACAAGGCGAACCGGGCGGCAAGCGCGTGGGGAAGCTGGGGCAGAGGAAGGACAGCGTTTTCTGCCCGTGCACGTGGTCGGGTTGACTTG
>JAMOAF010001010.1 GCA_023621895.1 Planctomycetota bacterium | reverse complement strand
GTTCTGTTGCACGGATGCGAAACACAAACAACCTCGCGTCGCACAATACGTCAGAAAAACCTGGTCGCGAAGTAGCGTGATTCTCGGGACGTCATGCTCGTAAAAGAGCCAGCATCTCAGGTCAGAACCTATTGCATTAGAGTGTTGCGATAAAAAAGGTATATGTCAAGAACTACAGTATAAAAGAGCACGGAAATTACATGCATCTTCGGCACGCCGACTTTCCCGCGCGGCGGCGGCAAGGTCTGGGCACTCACGGGGCAGAATCGCGGCTGAACCACGGTCCGTGGCTGCAAAAGGCCCTTAAGCCTTGGTCTTCTAATGACTTAAGGGCGGCGGCCAATTCGGCGAAGAGACCCGGGAGGATCGAGTGGCTGGGGACGACTGCACTTCCAGGACGGATTGTCGCTGCTCTTGAGACCGTCGGCCGCTGCGGCGGCTCGGGCGGTCTGCGATGCCCCCAAAGGACGGGCCGCGAGGCGGTGGCGTCCCGGAAGCCTTCGGCGGTGCACGTCGTGTGTGCCGGCCGATATGTCAGCGGCTGGCGGGCCTACAGCGCCGCGCGGAGCGGGCGGACGCCGGCGCCGCCGGTGGCGCAGGCGGCCAGCAGCCGCTGCCAGGCCTGGGGTCCGCCAGGGGTCAGCCGGCCGAGAATCCGCGGCACTTCGGCGCCGGTGATTCCCGCCACGTTGGCCGGCACCTGGTCCAGATGCAGGAGGGCGAGAATTGCGGCCGCGGCGGGCGCCAGGGCGTCGGACTCAACGCCCAGTTCCTTGACTCGGCAGATCTGCCGGTCCGCCAGGCGCGTGGTCAAGCCGCGGAGAACCAGGCCGTTGTCGAGGCCGTTGCCGGCCAGAATCAACTCCGCGCCCGCGCGCGTGCCCGACAGCTCTTCGATCGCCGCGGCCGCGGCTTCGGCGGCGAAGTGGCAAGCGCTGCAAAGCATGTCGTAGACAGTCCATCCCTTCTCGACGGCCAGGCGAACGGCATCCTGGAGCAACCCGATCGCCGCCGGCCCGGCGGGCGACCACTGGCCGGAGGGTTCCGCGGGGCGGCTTTTCTCCATCCAGAGTTCGACCAGTTCGCCGATCCGGCGCCCCTGAACACTGAAGCGGCCGCCCGGGTCGAAATCCCTCTTTCCGCCGGTGAGCTGCCCGACCAGCAGATCGATCAGCGCCGTGCCGGGGATCACGCGATGCGACAGGCCGGAAATGCTCGACAGCGACCCGTTGAGCCTGGGCAGCCTGGTCAGCCGCGTCGCCTGCCCCACGTAGACGAGAACGCGCTCGCTGTGGGCGCTGCGGAAGAGGATCCACTCGGCGAGCGGGAAGAGCGGCCCTCCGCGGCCGCCGCAGGCGACGTCCCGCGCTGGAAACGCATCGATCACGTTGATGCCGCAGAGGTTGGCCAAAAGCGAAGCTTCGACGAGGCTGAAACAGGCGGCCGGCCGGTCGCCGGCCTCCCAGACACCGGGTTCGGACACGCCGATGGCCAAGGTGTCGTTAAGAACGGCGTTGTTTTTCCCCGCCGCTTCTTGCGCGGCGATCGCCCCATGCTCCGCGAGCATCGTTCGCAACTCGGCCAGGCAGCCGAGCTGCGGACCGGCAGCGGACTTGCCGCCGCGGACCGCGGCGAGCAACTCGCCGGCTCGTTCGGGGAGCGCCAGCGCGCTGGGCCGTCCGATCCGGACCTTGAGATGGAGACCGTTGCCGCAGGCGAGCACCGGCACGGCGCGGAGCTGGCGGCAGTCGGCCGAGACGTGGATGCCGATGATCTGCCGCACCGGCGGCGGCAGATCGGGCGCGTGGATTTGCAGGCGGCGTTCCATCCTAGGCCACCAGGCGGGCTTCCACTACCTGCCCGGTGATGCCGACAATGAACTCCTCAAAAACCCGGACATCGAGCGCTGACGCGGATGCGCACTCCGGATGGAATTGAGTGCCGAAGGCGAACCACTCCTCCATCACGCTTTCAATCGCCTCGACGACGCCGTCGGGGCATCGGGCCGTGACGCGGAAGCCCGGGGCGACGTCGTCGATGGCCATGTGGTGCATGCTGTTGACGCGGATCTCGCCGTCGCCGTAGACCCGTTCCATCAGCGAGCCGGGCTCGACCACCAGGGCGTGCCGGTGGGATCGATCCATCGCGTCGAGGTGGGGCAGCGCCCGGGGCACGTCTTCCGGCAGGTGCAGGAACAGGTTCCCGCCTTGGGACACGTTCAAGAGCTGCATCCCCACGCCAATGCCGAAAAAGGGCATCCGCCGGTCGGCCACCAGGTCCATCAACTTGCGATCGAAATCCTCGCGCCGCTCCTCCAAGGGCCGCACCGAGGGGTGAAGCATGTAGCCGTCGCGGCGCGGGTCGAGGTCGAATCCACCGATCATCACCACGCCGTCGAGCGCGTCAAGCACTTGCTGGATGTCGTCTTCGCTTCTTAGCGGTGGAATCACAACGGGCACGCCTCCCATCTGGCTCAAGGAGTCGTAATAGCCCGAACAGAGAAAGCTGAAGGCGGGCGAGTCCTTTCGGGCAGAGCGGAAATCAGCATTCAGGCCGATCAACGGTTTCTTGGTCATCAAGATTCCTCCTCCGGCACGTCCTGTGCCGAGTTGAAGTGGAAAAGAGAAAAACCCAGTAGATGGGGCCTTCGGAGGTCGGCGCCGGCCGAGTTCCGCGAGTCCTGTCGACGCGAACCCCTGGCTCCCGCGGAGGCGGGAATTCCGGCACGCGGCAGCCCCAACGCCAAAAGAGCGGCAGCACAAGATGGGGCAGGGCACGCCTCGCAGACGGACAGTGCCGCGGCTTCCTGCCGGAAATGCCCTGCCAAGGGGGCCGATGACGTCCTCTTCATCGATGGTTTCCCCACACCGGGTGTGTGCCAAGTACGCAGCGTGCCGCCGGATTGCTTCCCGTGCTCTCGCCCGGCGGTCTTGGGCGATCCATCCGTCTCGTCGCTGCGTACAACTTGCCGATGCAAGTTGGTCCACAGTCTAAGGATACAAATCGAGGTCTGCAACCGCACCCCAGTATTTTGTGTTCAAGAAATCCTTGCTCACAACATGATGTACGGCTAGCATTGCTAGCACTCTTGTGAGGGGGCGGTAAGCGCGCGGCCCGCCGCGCGGTTTACGCTTGGCGACGACTTGGCTATCCTGAACGGTCCGGGCGCGCCCCCCAAGGCCGACGCCTTGGCGGATCAAATCAACCACGGACCGCTGCGCCGCGCGGGCTCGCCCCGCGACTGGCTCGCCAACCGGACCGAGCCTCGGAGAGACTCGCCTACAGGCTGAAAAACCCCATGCAATATCAGAACGTTTGCCTGGAAACGATCAGCTACACGCTGCCCGAGGAGATTGTCACCTCGGCGGAAATCGAAGAGCGGCTCGAGCCCCTCTACCGCCGGCTGCGTTTGCCCGAGGGCCGGCTGGAGCTGATGACAGGAATCACCGAGCGGCGATTCTGGCCGGTGGGCACAACGATCACCCAAGAGAGCATCGAGTCGGGCAGAAAGGCGCTGCGGGCCGCCGGGATCGACCCCCGCTGCGTCGGCGCCCTGGTCCATGGATCGGTCTGCCGCGATCACCTCGAGCCGGCTACGGCCAGCGGAGTGCATCACGGGCTGGACCTCCCGGCCGAGTGCGTGATCTATGACGTTTCGAATGCCTGCCTGGGGTTGCTCAACGGCGTCGTCCAGGTGGCCAACATGATCGAGTTGGGCCAGATCCGGGCCGGGCTCGTCGTGGGCACCGAGAGCGGCCGCGGCCTTGTCGAGACGACGATCGACCAGCTCAACCGCGACACGTCGCTGTCGCGGCGCGACATCAAGCTGGCGTTCGCTTCGTTGACAATCGGTTCCGGCAGTGCGGCGATCCTCTTGACCGATCGCGAGGTGAGCCGGACGGGTAACCGCCTGCTCGGCGGCGCCGTTCGCACCGCGACCGATTTTTGCAACCTCTGTCAGAGCGGGCGGGACGAGTCCGGAGGCGACCGGATGCAGCCGCTGATGTGGACCGATGCCGAACGCCTGATGCACGAAGGGGTTGCCGCCGCCAAGGAGACGTTTGCCGATTTTCTCGCCGAAATCAACTGGGACGCGTCGGAGATCGACAAGACCTTTTGCCATCAAGTCGGCCGAGCACACCAGAAGCTG
>JAMOAF010000078.1 GCA_023621895.1 Planctomycetota bacterium | reverse complement strand
GGCCGGCTACCGCCCGAGCAAACGGTCGACGGCCGCGCCGATGTCGGGCTCGCGGACCAGCGTCTCGCCGACGAGCATGGCGGTCACGCCGGCGGCCTCCAACCGCTCGACGTCCTGCCGGGTGCGAATGCCGCTTTCGCCGACAACGGCCCGATCCGAGGGGATCAGGCGGCGGAGGCGCAGGGTGTGGTCGATGTCGACCTCGAAGGTGTGCAGGTTGCGGTTGTTGACGCCGATCAGCCGGGCGCCGAGGTCGAGGACGCGGGGAAGATTCTCGGGATCGTAGAGTTCCACCAGCGGCGTCATGCCCAGGCCGGCGATCGTGTCGTGGAGGCTCTTCAGCCGGGCGTTGTCGAGGCATTCCGCGATCAAGAGCACCGCGTCGGCGCCCGACGCCCGGGCCTCGACCACCTGGTAGGGATCGATGATGAAGTCTTTCCGGAGGATGGGCAGCTTCACCGCCGCCCGAACCGCTTCCAGATCAGCCAGGCTCCCCTGGAAGAACTCGCGGTCGGTGAGCACGCTGACGCAGGCGGCCCCGCGGGCCTCGTAGATTCTCGCGATTTCGACGGGGTGGAATTCCTCGCGAATCACGCCTTTCGACGGGCTCGCCTTCTTCACCTCGGCGATCAGGGCGATTCCGGGCGATCCGGCGAGCGCGGCGAAGAAATCGCGCGCCGCGGGCGCATCGGCCAGTCGCCGCTCGAGCGTCTTAAGGGGCGCAGCCTTTGCCGCAAGCTCCACCTCGCGGCGTTTGGCGGCAACGATCGTGTCGAGAATGGTGGGCATGGGGGCGACAATACCGTCAGTGATCGATGGACCGGTAGCCAGGCGGCGGCGGACAGGCCATCTACGAGTGGAGTACGGAAAGCGACGGCATGGGCGGCTTCCGCCGCCGCTGGAAAACAATGTTCTTGACGAGGTTCGTGCAGATGCTCTCCAGGTAGGGAGCGACCGCTTCGTCGTCAAAGCAGGAGAACAACGTTCCCTCGTCGCCGCGGACACGGACCTGGATGTTGATTGGCACCTCTCCCAGGAAGGGGACGTGCATCTCGGCGGCGCGCTTTTTCGCGCCGCCGGAGCCGAAGATCTCGTGCCGGCTGCGGCATTCGGGGCAGATGAAGTGGCTCATGTTTTCCACCATGCCGAGCACCTCGATGTTGACCTTGCGAAACATCGTGATCGCCTTGGCCGCATCGAGCAGCGCTACATCTTGGGGCGTGCAAACGACGACCGAGCCGGTCAGCGGCAGGAGTTGCGAGAGTGTGATGGCGATGTCGCCGGTGCCCGGCGGCATGTCGATCACCAGGTAGTCGAGCTGGCCCCAGGCGGTGTCGCGGAGAAACTGCGTGATCGCCCCGTGCAGCATGGGTCCTCGCCAGATGACCGCTTCATGGGCCGGCACGAGCAGCCCCATGGAAAGGACGCGGACCCCCTCGACGACCACCGGCTCGATCTTGCCGTCCCTGATCACCGGCCTTTGCTCGGTGCCGAGGAGGTGCGGGATGCTGGGACCGTAAACGTCGGCGTCCATCAGGCCGACCTTGGCGCCGGCTCGAGCCAGCCCGATCGCCAAGGTCGCGGCAATCGTGCTCTTGCCGACCCCGCCCTTGCCGGAGCCGACGGCGATCACCGCCTTGGCCTCAAGACCGATCTCGCCGAGTTTCTGCGGCGGCCGGTGATGTTCGGCCAGCTCGACGTCGACTTGTGACAGTTGCGGCAAGCGGCTCCTGAGATGCTCGACCAGGTCCGCCCGCGTCTGGTTCCAGAGCGGCGCGGAGAACGTGGTCAAGGCGAGCGTCAAGGCAAGGCGGCCGTCGCTCAACTTCAGATCGCGAACCTGCTCAAGCGCGACCAGGCCGCGCCCCGTCTCCGGGTCGGTGAATTCATCGAGCACCTGCTCGACCGTCTGTTGGTTCAATCCGCTGTCCGACACTGCGTTGATTCTCCTCAGCTTTCTATTGATGGCCCCACAGGCCGCGCTGCAACCGCGCCGCGGAGCGCGTTGGCATGACTGCCGCCGGCTTGGGACCGGAGGGGACAGTTTCCGCCCCAGGGTCAGCCCGCTGGCGCCTTCCAGGGCAGTTCGTCCCAAATCCTCTGTTCCAGGCTCTGGCTGGGCCGCGACACTTGCGCCCGATGGCTGCGGGCAATTCCGGCAACTTCGGCCAGCCGCCGCGGCGAACTACAGAACCACGCCGCGCCGGCCTCAAGGATCGACCACTTCGCCCAGTCAAAACGCCCATCGGCGAGAGCCACCAGCCGGGCAGCCGGATAATCGCGGCCGAGCCGGGCAGCCACGGCGAGCATTTGGCCTGCATTGGCAGCAGTCATCTCGACCACGAGCAGCGCGGCGGGACACTCATCCAGCATCCGCCAGCACTCCTGAAGCGAACGCGTCTCGCACACCGGGATTCCGCCCGGCGACAATTCACGGCGAAGATGCCGAGCCCAGTGGCCGTCCCGTTCGCAGACAACCAAGTTGAACGGATCGCTCCGCGACCGCGTTTTCCGCTGGCTTGGACGACGTGCCTCATTCATCGTAGGAGGCTCCCTTCGGCGGGGCAAGACGTAATCGTTCGGTGGTACTTTTCCAGTTTGAGCCACAGGTGCCGCCGTCCGGGCACGAGGCGGCGCCCCGGCGCCGCGAAGGTCGGCGTGCCGCGGGTAAAGGGCCACGCTCGGCGGCCCCCTATTCGGCTTCGATCAGCCCCAGTTGCAGGAGACGGCGATAGAGCCGCGGCCGATTCAGCCCGAGCAGCCGGGCAGCCTTCGTCTTGTTGCCCTTGGCCTGGCGCATCGCCCGCTCGATCAGCTCGCGCTCGATTTGCGCCAGGTATTCATCAAGCTGGATCGTTGTCTCGCGCCTGCGGGGCCGCGCGGCGGCCTCGGTGGCCAGGTGGATTTGATTCGGCAGGTGCCTGGCGAGAATCTGGGCGCCGTCGGCATTCTGATGGGCCTCGGCAACCACGGCGGCCAGTTCGTCCACATTGCCCGGCCAGGCATAGCCGGCCAGCAAATCCAGTGTCTCGGAGGAGAATCCGCCAACCTGTTTCGCGCCCGAGGCGTTGATGTCCTCAAGGAACAACTGAGCCAACATGGGAATGTCCTCGCGCCGCGCCGCCAGGGGCGGCAACTCGATCTCGATCGTGCTCAGGCCGAGCGCCAGGCCTTCGTGGAACTCGCCGCGCCGCGCCAAGTCGACCAGCCGGCACGCGCACGTGGCAATCACGCGAAACGGAAAGGAACGATCGAACAGGACCCTGGCCAGGTCAGCCTGCACCTCGGGCGGAATCGTCTCCGCGCCGTTGAGCAGCAGGGTGCCGCGGCCAGGCGTGTCGGCCGGCGGCGCGGCGGCCAACGCCGTCACCGTTGAGCTGATCAAGTCGCCTCCCAGCACCGAACAGTCCAGTGGGATCAAGCGGCCCGCCCGATCCGGCTCAAACCCGAAATGGATCGTCTTGGCAAGCTGCTGCCTCCCGGCGCCCGACGGGCCGATCACGGCGACACTCCAGCGGCACTCGGCGGCCAGCGTCGCCTGCGCCCGGGCGCGCTTCAGCGCCGGGCTCGCCCCGGCGAGCCGATCGAGCGAGAACCTCCGCGAATACGCGCGGCGGAAGACCCGCAACTGCTCGTGCAACTGCTCCGATTCGCTCGGCGCGGTGTCCTGAGCGGGCGGCTGGCCTTCCGCTCCGTCGGGCAAGTCCTCCTCGTCGACGATCACGACCAGCGCGATGCACCGCGGCCCGTCACTGACGCGGAGAAACCGTGCCCGCCGGCGCTGGACCTGTTCTCCATCGGCGTGGCAGATCACGCCCGAACCCGATTCTCCGGTAAGCGCGCCCGGTGGAGGGCACAACTCGGCAGCCAGGGCGTCCGGCTCCGCCGCGGCGGCGCGGCTGTGGTATGCGCAGCGGCGGCCAGGCAGCTCGTCGACGGCCGGACCAAGCCAGCGGCGGCAGGCCAAGTTGCAGAAGACGATCGTGTAATCTGCATCGACAATGTAAAGGGGCTGCGGCGCGGCGTCGAACAACCGCACGAGCTGCGAGCCCCGGCTTCGAGCGCGGGCCATGAAGAGGGTTCAGGGTTCAGTTAAAGGGTTCAGGGTTCGGGGTTCAGTCTTTACTGCCTACTTACCTCGTTCCCAAGCTCCGGC